>NZ_JAHWLU010000117.1:0-15053 GCF_022134725.1 Buttiauxella sp. S19-1 | reverse complement strand
AGGTTAAATTGATCACATAAAGGTATTATTTATATCGATACACTGCGCAACATCAAAACTCATTCCCGACGAGGAAATAATGAAGCTGACGGCGTTAACTCACCCAGATTTGATCACGCTGCAAACTACGTTTAACAGCCGTGATGATGCGATTCGTGCCATGGCAGGCCAACTGTCGGCATTGGGGAAATTACATAATCTGGAGCAATTCCTGGCCGAAGTATTTTCCCGAGAAGCGCAAGGTCCAACCGCTTTGGGCGAAGGGCTGGCAGTCCCTCACGGCAAAACGAATGCCGTAAAAGTAGCGGCTTTTGCAGCCGCGACGCTGACGTCACCGATTGACTGGGAAGGAATCGACGGGCTGGAGTCGGTACAGATGATCTTCTTGCTGGCAATCCCTGAAGGGGAGGCTGGATCAACACATATGCAGCTTCTGACCGCGTTGACCACTGCATTGGTGGATGACGAGGTGCGCGATAAAGCACTGCGTGCGACCAGCGTGGACGAGTTTATGGCGTTGCTAAATAGTGAGCCAGAAAGTGTGGCGCGGGATGAAGATACAACACGCCCGACCATTGTTTGTGTAACCGCTTGTCCGGCAGGGATTGCTCATACTTATATGGCGGCTGAGTATCTGGAAAAAGCCGGGCGTAAGCTTGGCATCAATGTTTACGTCGAAAAGCAAGGGGCGAACGGCGTTGAAGGGCGGTTAACGGCCCGGCAGATTAATCAGGCACATGCCTGCGTGTTTGCGGCAGAAGTGGCAATTAAAGAAGCCGAACGCTTCAAAGGTATTCCTGCTATTCGTACCCCTGTTGCCGAACCGATTAAACACGCCGAGCGCATTTTGCAGCAGGCGCTGGCGCTGGAACCCATTTCTGATGAGCGCCTGCAACAGCAAGATGAAACGCAATCCGCACCAGGTTTTAAAACTGAGTTAAAGCAGGCGCTACTCAGCGGCATTTCTTTTGCCGTTCCGCTGATTGTTGCCGGTGGCACCGTGTTAGCGGTCGCTGTTTTGCTGGCGCAGATTTTTGGTTTGCAGCATTTGTTCGAACTCGAAAACTCGTGGTTGTGGATGTACCGCAAACTTGGCGGCGGAATGCTGGGCACGCTGATGGTGCCGGTTCTGGCGGCTTATACCGCTTACTCTTTGGCTGATAAACCCGCGCTCGGGCCTGGTTTTGCAGCGGGCCTTGCGGCCAACATGATTGGTTCTGGTTTTCTCGGTGGGGTAGTGGGTGGCTTAATCGCAGGCTACCTGATGCGCTGGGTGAAAAAACACATTCGCCTCAGCCCTAACTTCAACGGCTTTTTAACCTTCTATCTCTATCCGGTGATTGGCACGCTGGTCGCGGGCAGCCTGATGCTGTTTGTCATTGGCGAACCTGTTGCGTGGCTCAACACTTCGCTCACCCACTGGTTGAACGGATTATCCGGCAGCAATGCCTTATTGCTGGGCGCAATTATCGGCTTTATGTGTTCGTTTGACCTCGGCGGCCCGGTGAATAAGGCTTCATACGCATTTTGTCTCGGCGCGATGGCGAACGGCGTGTTTGGCCCATACGCCATTTTCGCCTCGGTTAAAATGGTATCGGCCTTTACGGTCACCGCTTCTACGTTAATCGCTCCTCGTCTTTTCAAAGATTTTGAGATTGAAACCGGTAAATCAACCTGGCTGCTCGGGCTGGCAGGGATCACCGAAGGCGCGATCCCAATGGCAATTGAAGATCCGATCCGTGTGATTGGTTCATTCCTGGTGGGATCGGTAGTCACTGGTGCGATGGTTGGTGCGATGAATATTGGCTTATCGACACCGGGTGCGGGCATCTTTTCTTTATTTCTGCTGCATTCCGGTGACTTCAGTGGCCTGACTGCCGCTGCGGGATGGTTCGGTGCGGCATTGGTTGGCACGGTCATTTCAACATCGGTATTGATTTTGTGGCGTAAGCACGCCGTTAAGCAGGGCAAATATTCCCCAGAAAGCGCTCTATCGTAATCACTCAGAAGTAAGGCAAACAAGAATGAAAGCTGTATCTCGTGTTCATATTACTCCCCATATGCATTGGGACCGTGAATGGTATTTCACCACTGAGGAATCCCGCATCCTGTTGATTAATAACATGGAGGAGATTCTGGCACGCCTTGAGTGTGACCCTGACTATAAATATTACGTGCTCGATGGACAAACGGCGGTACTGGAAGATTACTTCGCGATTAAGCCGGAAAATAAAGCACGTGTTAAAGCGATGGTAGAAGCGGGCAAGCTGATTATCGGCCCGTGGTATACGCAAACTGACACCACCATTGTTTCTGGTGAGTCGATTGTGCGCAACCTGATGTACGGCATGCGTGATTGCATGGCGTTTGGCGAGTCGATGAAGATTGGTTATTTGCCCGATTCGTTTGGGATGTCGGCACAACTGCCGCATATTTTTAACGGCTTTGGTATTAAACGCGCGATGTTCTGGCGAGGTTGTTCCGAGCGTCACGGAACAGACCGAACCGAATTCTTATGGAAAAGCAAAGACGGCAGTGAAGTGGTCACTCAGGTACTGCCGTTGGGTTATGCGATTGGTAAATATTTGCCAGAAGATGAAGTCGGCCTGCGTAAACGCCTCGACAGTTATTTTGAGGTGCTGGAAAACGCTTCCGCTACGCAGGAAATCTTGCTGCCAAACGGGCATGACCAAATGCCACTGCAACAAAATATCTTCGCGGTTATCGATAAACTGCGCGAGATTTACCCGCAACGTGAATTTGTCATGAGCCGCTATGAAGACGTATTCGAAAAAATTGAAGCGTTACGCGACAAACTTGCCACGCTGGAAGGGGAGTTCATTGATGGTAAGTACATGCGAGTGCACCGCACTATCAGCTCCACTCGCATGGATATCAAAATTGCTCATGCGCAAATTGAAAACAAAATCGTCAATATTCTTGAGCCGCTGGCGTCTATCGCTTGGTCACTAGGTTTTGAGTATCACCATGGCCTGCTGGAGAAAATGTGGAAAGAGATCCTCAAAAACCACGCTCACGACAGCATCGGTTGCTGCTGTAGCGATAAGGTGCATCAGGAAATCATGACCCGCTTTGTGCTGGCGGACGACATGGCTGAAAATTTGATTCGTTTTTATATGCGTAAAATTGTCGACAATATGCCGACAACAAGTGCCGATAAGTTGACATTTTTCAACATGATGCCTTATCCACGCGAAGAGGTGATTAACACCACGATTCGTATCCGTGCCCGTGAGTTTTCCCTGAAAGATGAACATGGCAATGAAGTGGAGTACTTCATTCGCGAAGCGCGGGAAATTGACCCAGGCCTGGTCGACAGGCAAATCGTCCATTACGGCAATTACGATCCCTTCATGGAATACGATATTCAGCTTAACCAGGTACTGCCTGCGATGGGGTATTGCACGTTGTATGTTGAAGGGCAAAAACCAGGACTGCAACGTGTACTGCCTGAAGCGGGTGAAGCGCTGCTGGAAAACAATTTCTATCGTATCAATCTCAATCAAAACGGCACGCTGCATATTACCGATAAGCAAAGCGGGCTGAGTTACGACCAGGTTTTGCAGCTGGAAGAAGGTTCTGATGATGGCGATGAGTACGATTACTCACCTGCCAAAGAGGAGTGGCTGATTTACTCGACAGAAAGTGCTCACCAGTGTGAGGTGAAGCATGAAGCCTGGCAAAGCATCGCAACGCTGAAATTGCGCATGGCGCTGCCTGATAATCTGCAACAACGGGCTCAACGGCAAACTAGCGGTTATCTGGATGTGGAATGCCACGTTACGCTGGCGCATCACAGCCGCCGCATTGATATCGAAATGTGCCTTGATAACCAGGCGTGCGATCATCGTGTGCGAGTCCTGATCCCAACGCCATTTGCCTCGTCAACGGTGCTGGCGGATAACCAATTCGGCACTATCACGCGTCCGGTAGAGGATGTGGCAATGCAAAACTGGCAGGAGGAAGGCTGGAAAGAAGCGCCAATCCCGGTGTGGAATTTGTTGAATTACGCTGCATTGCATGACGGTAAGAATGGAGTGGCTCTGTTTACTGACGGGCTGCGTGAATTTGAAATCGTCGGTGAGAGAAAAGACACTTTCGCACTGACGTTATTCCGTTCGGTAGGAGTATTAGGTAAAGAAGAACTGGTATTACGCCCAGGAAGGCCATCAGGTATCAAACTGCCAACGCCTGATTCACAACTGCGCGGAAAATTATGCTGTCGCTTTAGTCTGATGCCATTTTGCGGTTCGCCAACGACTGCGGGCATTGCTCAGCACGCTCGTACCTGGCTGACACCGGTTCAGTGCTATAACAAAATTCCGTTTGATGCGATGAAGCTTAACCGGGCAGATTTTTCCACGCCGTGCACATTTAGCCTGCTTACGATGCCTTCAGTCGGTTGTATGCTCAGCGCACTCAAAAAAGCCGAAGATCGTGATGAGTTGATTATGCGTATTTTTAACCCTGATGAGCAGCATAGTGGGGAAGGCATGGTGGCTTGCACACTGCCTGTCGTGAGGTGGATGGAAACAGGAATGGATGAAAATCCGCTGCAACAACAATCAGAAAGGGCAGGGCACTTTGCGCGGCTTCAACCTTGCCAGTCACGCACATTTAGCCTGGCACCAGACCGCTCAAGATAGTTTCATTGTCATCATCGGTGTTTTATAGCCACGTTTTTACGTGGCTTTTTTGTTTTTTTTGACTTCATCACGACCTGCTAACCCTATCAAAAATAATGTTTTGTTAAATTAATAATTATTAAAGGTGAAATATTTGTTAATTTCAAGCCGGAAAAGAAACGAATTCAGAGAAATACCGTGAGGTGATTAACACAATACGTCACTACTTCGTGAAAGTTTAATTTCCAAACCTGACTTCAAATAAATAACTTTTGTTTATAGATATCATCCTTTCATTAACGATAGTGCGTTTTATAAAACACATCATTAACAATGGGTTTACCATTAAGCTCAATGAGAAACTAAATTAACAAAAGAAGGGAAAATTGCGCTAGATCAATATGTAAAACTAGCAAATGGTGTGAAAAAGGGCGTAAATTGTTGTAGATCAAGATGGCGGTAAGACGACATTTTCGCTATAAATTGATCACTGTCGAGAAACGTAAATAACACTAAGCAATTACCTGTTTATCGTAGGGAAATTGCAGGGTAATATATTTGCGGATTATTTTTGGTTTTTATTAACGTGTTTGTAACCTTTCATCTTTCTTCGTTACATGTAAATAAAATGACGGAGGGATGAAGTCTGGAAGCGAATGTTTTTGTATTAGGGCATGCGTTGTGGTTTTCCCTACGGCGAACCACGGTCGGAGTCTTCATGCGAAGAGCAAGGAGTCAAGATGTTTGATATTGTCGAACTGTCGCGCTTACAGTTTGCCTTGACCGCGATGTACCACTTTCTGTTTGTGCCACTAACGCTCGGTATGGCGTTCCTGTTGGCCATTATGGAAACCGTGTACGTTCTGTCAGGTAAGCAAATTTATAAAGATATGACCAAGTTCTGGGGCAAGTTGTTTGGTATCAACTTTGCTTTGGGTGTGGCCACTGGTTTAACCATGGAGTTCCAGTTCGGCACAAACTGGTCTTACTACTCACACTACGTGGGTGACATTTTTGGTGCCCCGCTGGCCATCGAAGGTCTGATGGCGTTCTTCCTTGAATCCACCTTTGTAGGTCTGTTCTTCTTTGGTTGGGATCGCCTGGGTAAAGTTCAACACATGGCGGTAACCTGGCTGGTGGCTCTTGGCTCCAACCTTTCTGCTCTGTGGATTCTGGTCGCCAACGGCTGGATGCAGAACCCAATTGCTTCCGACTTCAATTTCGAAACCATGCGTATGGAGATGGTGAGCTTCTCCGAACTGGTACTGAACCCGGTTGCTCAGGTTAAATTCGTTCACACCGTGGCTTCTGGCTACGTGTGCGGTGCGATGTTCATCCTCGGTGTCAGTTCTTACTACTTGCTCAAAGGCCGTGACGTCGCATTTGCGAAACGTTCATTTGCCATCGCTGCAAGCTTCGGTATGGCGGCAATCCTGTCTGTTATCGTGCTGGGTGATGAGTCTGGTTACGAAATGGGTGATGTGCAGAAAACCAAGCTGGCTGCCATTGAAGCCGAGTGGGAAACTCAACCGGCTCCGGCAGCCTTTACGCTGTTTGGTATCCCGGATCAGGATAAGCAAGAAAACCACTTCGCAATTCAAATTCCTTACGCGCTGGGCATCATTGCCACTCGTTCAGTGGATACACCGGTTATCGGTCTGAAAGACCTTATGGTGCAACACGAAGAGCGTATTCGTAATGGCATGAAGGCTTATAGCCTGCTGGAACAACTTCGTGCTGGTTCGAAAGACCAAGCCGTTCGCGATAACTTTGAGTCCGTCAAGAAAGACCTGGGTTATGGCTTGCTGCTGAAACGCTATACCCCGAATGTTGCTGATGCGACGGAAGATCAGATTCAGAAAGCAACCAAAGACTCGATTCCACGTGTTGCCCCGCTGTACTTTGCATTCCGTATCATGGTGGGTTGTGGCTTCCTGATGCTGTTCATCATTGCGGCTTCCTTCTGGACCGTAACGCGTAATGCCATCGGCTCGAAAACGTGGCTGCTGCGCGCTGCGCTGTATGGTATCCCACTGCCGTGGATTGCGATTGAATCTGGCTGGTTTGTTGCTGAATACGGTCGTCAGCCATGGGCTGTTGGTGAGGTATTGCCGACTGCGGTTGCCAACTCCTCTCTGACCGTGGGCGATCTGATCTTCTCCATGGTACTGATTTGCGGCCTTTACACGCTGTTTATGGTGGCGGAACTGTTCCTGATGTTCAAATTTGCTCGCCTTGGGCCGAGCAGTCTGAAAACAGGTCGCTATCACTTTGAGCAGTCCAATGTGGCTTCTCAGCCGGCACGCTAAGACAGGAGTCGTCAAATGATCGATTATGAAGTATTGCGTTTTATCTGGTGGCTGCTGGTTGGCATTCTGCTGATTGGTTTTGCAGTCACCGATGGCTTTGATATGGGCGTAGGTATGCTGTCCCGCATCATTGGCCGTAATGACGTTGAACGCCGCATCATGGTGAACTCCATCGCCCCTCACTGGGACGGTAACCAGGTATGGCTCATTACCGCAGGTGGTGCGCTATTTGCTGCCTGGCCGATGGTTTACGCGGCTGCGTTCTCCGGCTTCTATGTAGCGATGATTCTGGTGCTGGCTTCATTGTTCTTCCGTCCGGTAGGTTTTGACTACCGTTCGAAGATTGAAGACATGCGCTGGCGTGGTATGTGGGACTGGGGCATTTTCATCGGTAGCTTCGTGCCGCCGTTGGTTATCGGTGTGGCGTTCGGCAACTTGCTGCAAGGCGTGCCGTTCCACGTTGATGAATATCTGCGCCTGTACTACACCGGTAACTTCTTCCAGTTGCTGAATCCGTTTGGCCTGTTGGCAGGTGTCGTGAGCGTATCGATGATTCTTGCTCAGGGGGCAACTTACCTGCAAATGCGTACCGTAGGTGAACTACATCTGCGTACCAAAGCGGCGGCGCAAATCTCAGCGCTGGTGATGATGGTGTGCTTTGCACTGGCGGGTGTTTGGGTAATCTACGGTATCGATGGCTACGTTGTGACTTCAGAGTTGAACCACCACGCAGCATCGAATCCGTTGACTAAAGAAGTGGCACGTCAGGCGGGTGCCTGGATGGTGAACTTCAATAACATGCCGATTCTGTGGCTCATCCCTGCATTGGGTGTGGTATTGCCGCTGTTGACTGTGTTGATGTCCCGTCTGGAGAAAGGTGCGATGGCATTCCTGTTCTCCTCACTGACTCTGGCTTGTGTGATTCTGACTGCTGGTGTGGCGATGTTCCCGTTCGTGATGCCTTCGAGCACCATGCTGAACGCTAGCCTGACCATGTGGGATGCAACATCCAGCCAGCTGACGCTGAACGTGATGACCTTTGTTGCTGCGGTATTTGTGCCGATCGTTCTCATCTACACCATCTGGTGTTACTGGAAAATGTTCGGTCGAATCACCAAAGAGCATATCGAAAGCAACACCCACTCTCTGTACTAAGTAAGGAGCTGATTATGTGGTACTTTGCATGGATTCTGGGGACGCTGCTGGCTTGTGCTTTCGGCATCATTACCGCCCTGGCACTTGAGCACGTAGAAGCTGCTAAAGCGGGTAAAGAAGAACATTAATGGACGGAATTATCGCAAAGTTGTATGCGGTAATGGACAAGAGCCCTTTAAGGGCTCTTTCCTTGATCATGGCATTAGTTCTGGCCGGATGTATGTTTTGGGACCCGTCACGTTTCGCAGCGAAAACCAGTGGTCTGGAAATCTGGCATGGTTTTTTGCTGATGTGGGCGGTATGCACCGGTGTGATACATGGCGTGGGCTTTCGCCCGCGCAAAGTGCTGTGGCAGGGCGTTTTTAGCCCGTTACCTGCGCAATTAGTTTTGCTGGCCGGATTGGCTATTTTCTTCTTCTGATGCTTCTTTAACCGCTAAGATTTTTCCTTAATATTTATGGGCATTAACAAGCCCATAAATATTTACCTAACGTTTAGTGCTACCCATTCCCAACCCCCATCCTCTTGCGTATAGTAGCAACGTTTAATTGCATTACCGGGATGTAAAGTGAGTACAACGTTGTTTCGATGGCCGGTTCGTGTCTACTACGAAGATACTGACGCCGGTGGTGTGGTATACCACGCCAGTTATGTTGCTTTTTATGAAAGAGCACGCACAGAGATGCTGCGCCAACACCACTTTAACCAGCAGGATTTGTTGGCAGCGAGCATCGCCTTCGTCGTACGCAAGATGACAGTGGATTATCTTGCGCCTGCCCGACTCGACGATTTACTCGAAATCCAAAGTGAAATTACATCAATGCGTGGCACATCTTTGGTGTTTACGCAGCGAATAGTCAATGCCGATGGCAGGGTACTCAATGAAGCTGAGGTCCTGATCGTTTGTGTTGATCTTCTCTCAATGAAGCCTCGTGCGCTTCCCAAGTCTATTGTCGCGGAGTTCAAGCAGTGACTGACATGAATATCCTTGATTTGTTCCTGAAGGCTAGCCTTCTGGTCAAATTTATCATGTTGATTTTGATTGGTTTTTCCATTGCATCATGGGCAATCATTATTCAGCGTACGCGAATCCTCAATGCTGCTACTCGTGAAGCAGAAGCGTTTGAAGATAAGTTCTGGTCGGGCATTGAATTGTCCCGTCTTTATCAAGAAAGCCAGGGCCGCCGTGACAATCTTGCTGGCTCTGAACAAATTTTCTATTCAGGCTTTAAAGAGTTTGCCCGACTGCACCGTGCTAACACACATGCGCCGGAAGCGGTCGTCGAAGGGGCATCTCGTGCCATGCGTATTTCCATGAGCCGTGAGCTGGAAACGCTTGAAACGCACATTCCATTCCTCGGAACGGTCGGTTCCATCAGCCCATACATCGGCCTGTTTGGTACGGTTTGGGGGATCATGCATGCCTTTATCGCACTCGGTGCGGTAAAACAAGCAACCCTACAGATGGTTGCGCCAGGTATCGCAGAAGCTCTGATTGCAACCGCAATCGGCCTGTTTGCTGCAATCCCTGCGGTTATGGCGTATAACCGCCTGAACCAACGTGTGAACAAACTGGAATTGAATTACGACAACTTCATGGAAGAGTTCACGGCTATCCTGCACCGTCAGGCTTTTACCAGCAGCGATAAGCAGTAAGGGGTAAGTCATGGCCAGACGTGGACGTGGGCGTGGTCGTCGGGAATTAAAGTCCGAAATTAACATCGTTCCTCTGCTAGACGTGCTGTTAGTGTTGTTGCTCATTTTTATGGCAACGGCTCCTATTATCACGCAAAGCGTTGAGGTTGATTTACCTGATGCGACAGATTCGCAAACGGTAAGCAGTAATGATGAACCGCCGGTCATTATTGAAGTGTCCGGGGTAGGGCAGTACAGCGTGGTGGTTGAGAAAGATCGTATGGACCAGTTGCCGTCTGAGCAGGTTGTTGCGGAAGCACAACGTCGTTTACAGGCAAATCCAAAAACGGTCTTTTTGATCGGTGGTGCTAAAGATGTTCCTTACGAGGAAATCATCAAGGCGCTTAACCTGCTGCATAGTGCAGGGGTGAAATCCGTCGGTCTGATGACGCAGCCAATCTGATCCATCTCGCGATATTTGGGAACCGATAGTGTCAAAGGCAACCATAGAAAACGATAAGCTCAAGCGCGCGATAATCGTCTCAGTGATCCTGCATATCATTTTGGTTGCAGTCCTGATTTGGAGTTCGTTTGACGAGAACATCGACGCCAGTAGTGCTGGTGGCGGTGGGGGTTCGGCTATTGACGCGGTCATGGTCGACCCAGGTGCAGTTGTTCAGCAGTACAATCGTGAACAGCAACAGCAGGCGAGTAGCAAACGTGCAGCAGAGCAACGCGAGAAACAAGCGCAACAACAGGCTGAAGAACTTCAGGAAAAACAGGCTGCTGAACAACAGCGTCTGAAAGCTCTGGAGAAAGAACGCCTGGAAGCGCAGGAACAAGCGAAGCAGCAAACAGAACAGCAGAAACAAGCGCAAGAAGCAGCCAAAGAAGCGCAAGAGCAACAGAAACAAGCAGAAGCCGCGGCAGCGAAAGCTAAAGCAGATGCCAAAGCTCAAGCTGATGCTCAGGCGAAGGTTGCGGAAGACGCAGCGAAGAAAGCGGCTGCGGATGCACAGAAGAAAGCGACTGAAGAGGCTGCTAAAAAAGCGGCTGATGCTGAGAAGAAAGCTGCTGCAGTAGCTGTGGCTGCGGCTAAAAAAGCGCAGCAAGAAGCTGAGAAGAAAACTGCGGAAGAAGCAGCGAAGAAAGCTCAGCAAGATGCAGAGAAGAAAGCCGCTGCTGAGGCTGCCAAAAAAGAAGCTGCAGCAACTGCCGCTGCAGAAAAAGCGGCGTCGGATAAAGCCGCGGCTGAAAAGGCTGCTGCTGCAAAAGCCGCTTCTGATAAGAAAGCCGCTGCGGATGCTAAGAAAAAAGCAGCTTCTGATAAGGCCGCTGCCGATAAAGCAGCAGCTGCAGGCGTTGACGATCTGTTCGGCGACCTGAGCTCAGGTAAGAATGCACCGAAAACGGGTGCTGGGGCGCAAGGTAATAGCGCTGCGGCTGCCGGAAAAGGGAATAATAAAAAAAATGGCGCTACTGGTGCTGAGATCAATGGTTACGCAGGGCAGATAAAAGCAGCAATTGAAAGCAAGTTTTACCAGGATCCTGCCTTTAGCGGCAAGACTTGCACATTGCGCATAAAACTGGCTCCTGATGGCCTATTACTTGATATCAAATCAGAAGGTGGCGATCCGGCACTTTGTCAGGCTGCCATTGCGGCGGCACGACTGGCGAAGATTCCGAAACCGCCTAGCCAGGACGTTTATGAAGTTTTCAAAAACGCGCCTATCGACTTTAAGCCATAGTAAAATTTTCCTCGCGAAAGTGGGGAAAACTAACCAGGCTGTGTCACAGAGTTTTGGTAGTTTTGTGTATTTGAGTTTGTTAACATTCTGCTAAATTATCGTGGGCTGTGGGTCCAGATAAGGGAGATATGATGAAGCAGGCATTTCGAGTTGCATTAAGTTTTTTAATGCTGTGGGCAGCAGTACTGCACGCAGAAGTTCGTATTGAGATAACCCAAGGGGTTGACTCAGCACGTCCAATTGGTGTTGCGCCGTTCAAATGGGCAGGCCCAGGTGCTGCACCAGAAGATATTGGTGGCATCGTTGCTGCTGATTTACGTAACAGTGGCAAATTCAATCCATTGGATCGTTCACGTTTACCGCAGCAGCCTGGCTCCGCCCAGGAAGTGCAACCGGCAGCGTGGACCGCTCTGGGTATTGATGCCGTTGTCGTCGGCCAGGTCACACCAAACGGTGATGGCAGCTATACCGTTGCTTACCAGTTGGTTGATACCTCTGGCGCACCGGGTACTGTACTGGCTCAGAACTCCTACAAAGTGAACAAACAGTGGCTTCGCTATGCCGGTCATACCGCCAGCGACGAAGTGTTTGAGAAGCTTTCAGGTATCAAAGGTGCATTCCGTACGCGTATCGCTTACGTTGTGCAGACTAACGGCGGCCAGTTCCCATACGAACTGCGCGTGTCTGATTACGATGGCTACAACCAGTTTGTGGTTCACCGTTCTCCGCAGCCGTTGATGTCACCAGCCTGGTCTCCAGATGGTAGCAAACTGGCTTATGTAACGTTTGAAAGTGGCCGTTCAGCGCTGGTTATCCAGACTCTGGCAAATGGCGCAGTGCGTCAGGTAGCTTCTTTCCCACGTCATAACGGTGCGCCAGCCTTCTCTCCAGATGGCAGCAAACTGGCGTTCGCATTGTCGAAAACCGGTAGCTTGAACCTGTATGTAATGGATATTGGCTCTGGCCAGATTCGTCAGGTGACTGATGGACGTAGCAATAACACTGAACCAACCTGGTTCCCGGATAGCCAGAACCTGGCTTACACCTCAGATCAGGCTGGTCGTCCTCAGATTTACAAAGTGAATGTAAATGGCGGTGCTCCACAACGTATTTCCTGGGAAGGTTCTCAGAACCAGGATTCCGATGTGAGTTCCGACGGTAAGTTTATGGTGATGGTGAGCTCCAATGGTGGGCAACAACATATCGCCAAACAGGATCTGGTAGCGGGTGGCGTACAAACTTTATCGTCAACGTTCCTGGATGAAACGCCAAGTCTGGCACCTAACGGCACGATGGTAATCTACAGCTCTTCTCAGGGGATGGGATCTGTGCTGAATCTGGTCTCAACAGATGGGCGTTTCAAAGCGCGTCTTCCGGCAACCGATGGTCAGGTTAAATTCCCTGCCTGGTCGCCGTATCTGTGATAATAAAATATTAAAGGATCAAAGAAATGCAACTGAACAAAGTGCTGAAAGGGCTGATGCTGGCACTGCCTGTTATGGCAATCGCTGCGTGTAGTTCTAACAAGAGCGCCAACAACGAGAGCGGCGAAGGTATGCTGGGCGCCGGCACTGGTATGGACGCTAACGGTAGCAATGGCAACATGTCATCTGAAGAACAGGCTCGCCTGCAGATGCAACAGCTGCAACAGAACAACATCGTATACTTCGGTCTGGACAAATATGATGTTTCTTCTGAATTCGCTGCAATGCTGGATGCGCACGCTAACTTCCTGCGTAGCAACCCATCTTACAAAGTGACTGTAGAAGGTCATGCGGACGAACGTGGTACTCCGGAATACAACATTTCCCTGGGTGAGCGTCGTGCTAGCGCTGTTAAGATGTACCTGCAAGGTAAAGGCGTTTCTGCAGACCAGATCTCCATCGTTTCTTACGGTAAAGAAAAACCAGCAGTACTGGGTCATGACGAAGCGGCTTACGCTAAAAACCGTCGTGCCGTTCTGGTTTACTAAGAGAACAGTATGAACAGTAACCTCAGACATCACTTGTTGAGTCTGTCGTTACTGGTTGGCATAGCGGCCCCCTGGGCCGCTACTGCTCAGGCGCCAATCAGTAGTGTCGGCTCAGGCTCGGTCGAAGACCGTGTCACTCAACTCGAGCGTATTTCTAACGCTCACAGTCAACTCTTAACCCAACTTCAGCAACAACTCTCTGATAACCAAAATGATATTGATTCCCTGCGTGGTCAAATTCAGGAAAACCAGTACCAGTTGAATCAGGTTGTGGAGCGTCAGAAGCAAATTTTATTGCAGATTGACAGTCTCGGCAGTGGTGCTGCGGCAGGACAAGCGGCAGGCAGTACCGATCAGGGTGCCGCTGCAGCGGCAACACCTGATGCCGGTGCGGCAGCTCAGACACCTGCAGCAGCAGCCCCTGCGCAAGGTGGTGACGCTAACAGTGACTACAATGCAGCTATTGCCATGGTGCAGGATAAGTCCCGCCAGGACGAAGCTATTGCTGCATTTCAAAGTTTTATTAAGAAGTACCCAGATTCAACTTATCAGCCAAATGCAAATTATTGGCTCGGTCAGTTGAATTACAACAAGGGGAAAAAGGATGATGCGGCGTTTTATTTTGCTTCTGTGGTGAAAAATTACCCAAAATCTCCTAAGGCCCCGGATGCAATGTTTAAAGTCGGTGTGATCATGCAAGACAAAGGCGATACCGCCAAAGCGAAAGCTGTCTACCAACAAGTGATCAAACAGTTCCCAAATACCGATGGTGCAAAGCAGGCGCAAAAACGTCTGAATGCGATGTAATGAGTGCGGCCTGACCAGATATCGCTGCTTTTCTGGTCAAGCCGAGCAAAACACAAGCCATTAGGTGATCTTGATCGAAATTCTTGTTGCGTCAAAATCTTAAATCAGTAATATATGCCGCCGTTGCCAAGGGATATCAAACAAACCGAAAGTGACACGAAATTGGGGCGTTAGCTCAGTTGGTAGAGCAGTTGACTTTTAATCAATTGGTCGCAGGTTCGAATCCTGCACGCCCCACCAATTTCGAAGCAGTAAGTATTAAAAGAAGCAGTAAACCGCATTGCGGGGCGTTAGCTCAGTTGGTAGAGCAGTTGACTTTTAATCAATTGGTCGCAGGTTCGAATCCTGCACGCCCCACCAATTATGGATGTAGTGCGAAGTCAGTGAGTCGTGAAGAGTTTGAAGAAGTAGTAAACCGCATTGCGGGGCGTTAGCTCAGTTGGTAGAGCAGTTGACTTTTAATCAATTGGTCGCAGGTTCGAATCCTGCACGCCCCACCAATCATGGATGTAGTGCGAAGTCAGTGAGTCGTGAAGGGTTTGAACCTGCAGCAGGTTCGAGTTGAGCGAAAGCGAAACAGCGTTGTTTTAGCAACGACCCGAAGGGTGAGGCCAAAGGCCGAGTCATCCTGCACGCCCCACCAATTTTTAAAGTAGTACCGAAGTTTGGGTGATTAGCTCAGTTGGTAGAGCACCTCCTTTACACGGAGGGGGTCGGCGGTTCGAGCCCGTCATCACCCACCATTCGGGGCGTTAGCTCAGTTGGTAGAGCAGTTGACTTT
>NZ_JAHWLU010000116.1:0-15239 GCF_022134725.1 Buttiauxella sp. S19-1 | reverse complement strand
TTTCCGGAATATATATTCATTTTCCTGCTCGGGTTGCAGCGTATTTCGGTGATAACTCACTTATTTTCATGGTGGTCGATTTCCAAAGCCTGGTTGCCGCATCGCTTATTTTTACCCCTTTATTCTATTACCCATTAAGGATGATCCTGAATCCTTATTATGCGCGCGCATTCTGGCTCCGTTGTGTGGTGCGTGATTTTGTTGGGCCGCGCCGTTGTTACTCCTGGACTTGGGTCTTTTGCTTAATAACTCTGCTGGGGGTTTTGTGTTCCTCCTGGGGGGTTCTGCAGGTTTCTGGCTATCTGGTACCGGTCATCTTCGTGCTATTTGCTCTCGGAATCCGCCATTTCGGCCCGCGTATCATGGGGCTAATGTGGGCGATTTCTGCATGGTTATTGCTGACCTATAACGATGGTTTCCTGTATGGGGTAAATACTGAATTTGCTCTGTCCTTTATTCTCTCGGTATTTATCTCATTTAGCGTCTGTATGGTGTATATGACGTCGATGTTCAAGAAAAATGAGTGGATGAAGCGTATTTATCGTTCGCAAGCCCTGACTGACCCCTTAACTCAGTTACCGAATATTCGTGCGCTGGAACATCATGTGCAATGTTATCCAAAAGGGACGTTGTGTTGCTTGCGTATGTCTAATCTGGAATTTTTAAGTCGCCATTATGGCATGATGATGCGTATTGACTGTAAACGTATTATCACCAGCCAATTAACCCCTTTGCTACATCAAGGTGAACAGGTATTTCAATTACCTGGCAGTGAATTATTAATATTTTTACATACTCAGGATGCTGCTGCACGACTCGGCAATATGGTCGATACACTCAATAGTAAACAAATAAAATGGCATAACACTATGCTGGACATTGAGTACAGTGCATCTTATAGCGCTATCGATAATGACCTTGTTGAATTACACCATACATTAGGGCAATTAAGTTATCTGTCTGAACAGGCTTGTGCCAGCAGGCGTGTGCTAAGTCTGAATACCCGAATTGAAGATGTTTCAGGCCAGACGACAGATCGCGTTTTACTTCTGCAAAAAATTAAACATGCTTTGAATGATGAACAATCTTTTGTGCTGTATGCCCAACCCGTTATGAACGTGCAGGGGAAGGGCTATCACGAAATACTCAGTCGTTTAATATTAGATGGCGAAGTTATTACGCCGGATAAGTTTATTCCTGTGATCACTGAATTTAACCTCAGTACCTGCTTCGACATGCTAATCATGAAGAAACTGGTGAGTTTCCTGCAGCAACATGCTGTTGAAAGCCAACAACCGCGTTTTTCTGTCAATCTTATGCCACTGACGTTAATGCAAAAAGATATCGCTCATGACATTGTTTCCTTGTTTGCTGAATATCAGGTGCCAACCTGCAGTGTAATTATTGAAGTTACTGAGGAACAGGCATTTTCAGAATCAGAAATCTCAATGCAGAACATCACGCTGCTGCGTGAAAGCGGCTTTAAAATTGCTATTGATGACTTTGGCACTGGCTATGCCAATTACGAAAGACTCAAACGGCTTCATGCGGACATTATCAAGATTGATGGGTGTTTCATCAAAGACATCACATCGGACTCGCTTGATCCGCTGATTGTTAAATCAATATGTGACATGGCACAAGCGAAGCAACTCAGTGTCGTTGCCGAGTTTGTTGAAACTGAAGAACAGCGCACCCTTTTGCTTAGCCTTGGCGTAGAGTTTTTACAAGGTTATCTGATTGGCAAACCAGAGCCTCTTAATACAGTCCATACTTTTTAAGGTAGCAGTATGTTGCGAGCATCTGATCACAGGACTTTATTGTGAGCACTTCCAGAGCGAATAGATTCCGTTTACCGTTGGCCAACACACTGCGTGTTATTCATCTGTGCTTTATTTTTGTTTTTGTCCTGACCGCCATATTGTTCTGGCAGCAAGGGCAGTTGTTTAGCCAGGGTTATCGCACCGGGCAGTTAAGCCACCTGGAAAGCGTGATTGCGCGGCTTGAAAGCAGAGCACAATACAAGGTTGATAATCTTCGCTATTTAAAACGAATTTTTATTGAAGCGATGGATGATCCGATTTTTCCTGGTAGCCCGGTGGCTCCCTGGGAAGTCAATGAGAATGCGATTCAAAGGCCACTATGGATAGGCGAGTTACCCCTGCCTGATACTGTCACTGAAGATGAAGCTTTTCAGGGCAAAGAATCACAGGAAGTGCGTAATCAACTCAATGGGTTGCGTAAAATACAGGGGCTTTTCCCGCTGGCAACCGGGGAACATGAACTGCTTGCCGATTTGTACTATATCTCGCGTGAAGGTGAATTTATCGCCTCTTTATCGCAAGAAGTTAACGAGCAACTGATCAATAGTTATAACCCGCACGAAAAGCAGGGTAGTTTCGTATTGGCTTCACCGCTTTTGAATCCCCGGCGCGCACCGTTCTGGACGCGGCAAAACATCGCTAACAGCGATGAGACAGTGATCAACGCGGCGATACCAGTCGATTTTGGTGGTGAATGGGTCGGATTGTTGGGCATTGCATTTGATAATCAGTCAGTACAGAAATTTCTTGCCTCTTCATTACCTGAAGGGACGCAAAGTGCCTACCGATTATATGATGAGCAGTTAAAACCGCTGACAAAAGCGGTGGGTGCGGAAAACAACGTACAGCTGAACGTGGAGCAGAAGAAAACCATTCTCAAGATGTTGATTGATAAACCGCGCGGCACTTTCCGTTCCGGGTCGGTATTTATCACTTTTGGTAAGCTGAGAGGGACACACTCGGTTCTGGTGAGCACCCAAACCCTGAGCCAGGGGCTGCACGAAGATTTTGGGCGATTCAGTCTACTTCTCGTCACGATGTTTTTGATTTTTGTGCTTTCTCTTTTAGGAGCACATCGCATTATTTGCCGCCTGGTGGGCAATATGGGCAATTTACAACGTGAAATGCAGCATCATGCGCTTCACGATGATTTGACCGGAGTACTTAACCGGCGTGGTTTCTTCGAGAAAACATCGCAAGTCAGCCCTAATTATGTCGATTACACCCTTGTTCTATTGGATCTCGATCACTTTAAAAAAGTCAATGATATGTATGGACACCAGGTCGGTGACAATGTGTTGATCCACGCCACTGGGCGTATCCAGCGTGCCATACGTAAACAGGATATTTTGGGGCGTATAGGCGGTGAGGAGTTTTGTATTTACCTGCCAAACTCTGACCTTAAAACCGGGATCAAGGTGGCGACACGTATCAAATGGGAGCTTGAGTCATCGGCGCTGATTCTTGAAGATGGCTCGCAGTTACCTGTTACCGCATCGCTGGGTGTCGCGTCGTATCGCGAGCATCCTGAATACATGCTTGAGCAGATCCAATCCCTTGCGGATATGCGTATGTACAGGGCCAAAGCACGCGGAAGAAATCAGGTGTGTTGGTTGGGTGAAGATAAATTTCAGGCATAAAAAAACCGAGGCGTAAGCCTCGGTTTTTGTTTGTAGCGTCAGGATTACAAGAACAGGCCTGCAATAGAAGCAGACAGAATGCTCACAAGCGTTGCGCCATAAACCAATTTCAAGCCGAAGCGAGAAACCACATTACCTTGTTCTTCGTTCAGGCCTTTAATCGCACCAGCGATAATCCCGATAGAAGAGAAGTTAGCAAACGACACCAGGAACACAGACAGGATACCTTCCGCACGTGGGGAGAGCGTACCCGCCAGTTTTTGCAGATCCAGCATCGCAACGAATTCGTTCGATACCAGTTTGGTTGCCATGATACTGCCAACCTGCAGGGCTTCATGTGAAGGAACACCCATCACCCAGGCTATTGGATAGAAGATGTAACCCAGAATGCCCTGGAAGGAGATACCGAAGATAGCTGCAAACAGTGCGTTCAATGCAGAGATCAAAGCGATAAAGCCAATCAGCATTGCGGCAACGATAATCGCAACTTTAAAACCTGCCAGGATATATTCACCGAGCATTTCGAAGAAACTTTGACCTTCGTGCAGATTAGACATCTGCAGGTTTTCTTCGCTCTCTTCAACACGGTATGGGTTGATAAGAGATAACACGATGAAGGTACTGAACATGTTCAATACCAGCGCTGCGACCACATATTTAGGTTCGAGCATCGTCATATAAGCGCCGACAATCGACATGGACACAGTAGACATGGCCGTAGCGGACATTGTGTACATGCGGTTGCGGGACATCTTACCGAGAATATCCTTATAGGCGATAAAGTTCTCTGACTGTCCCAAAATCAGTGAGCTTACGGCGTTAAAGGATTCCAGTTTACCCATACCATTCACTTTAGACAGAAGGGTACCGATAAAGCGGATAACAATTGGCAGCACGCGAATGTGTTGCAAAATACCAATCAGCGCAGAGATAAAGACGATTGGGCAAAGTACTTTCAGGAAGAAGAAGGCGAGTCCTTCGTCATTCATCTTACCGAATACAAAGTTTGTCCCTTCATTAGCGAACGACAGGAGTTTCTCAAACATTTCTGAGAAGCCTCTCACGAAGCCCAGGCCCACTTCTGAGTTCAGGAAGAACCAGGCGAGAATGAGTTCGATCACTAACAATTGAACGATAAAGCGAATACGGATCTGCTTACGATTGCTGCTGAGCAACAAAGCAAGCAACGCAACCACGGCAAGCGCTAAAACAAAATGCAGAACGCGGGACATATTTGCTCCAAATATTATGAGGCAGGTTTAATTTCGTTGCACATTCTATGTAACAAGCAATAAGAAAACGAGAGCAATCGCACACTATAGTAATGACATGTGACCAATCTCAAAATTAGTGATCAACCATACATTTCTGCTATGTTAAGTAAAGAAGGTAAAAGTTGCGTCAATGCACATATCTTCATAATAGTTGTTGTCTTCATTGTGGTTCGTTAATCGGCGCCTAAAAATCCCTCATTGTTTCAAACTATAGAAGAAATCAGTTTTTGTCCCTTAAATGAATTTGATAATCATTCTCACTTTTGCTAGCTTGAAACATAGCAAAGGCTATATCTCAGAGGCAGATGATGACTAATACTCGCGTTGAAAATAGTGGTACTCGCACAGCGCGCAGATTACGCCTGGCGTTGATGGGGCCGGCTTTTATTGCTGCCATTGGTTATATCGACCCTGGTAACTTTGCCACCAACATCCAGGCGGGGGCCAGCTTTGGCTATAAATTGCTGTGGGTGGTGGTCTGGGCCAACCTGATGGCGATGCTCATCCAAATCTTGTCTGCAAAACTCGGCATCGCGACCGGTAAAAATCTTGCCGAACAGATTCGCGACCATTATCCGCGCCCGGTCGTCTGGCTTTACTGGGTACAAGCCGAAATTATTGCCATGGCGACAGATCTCGCCGAATTCATTGGTGCGGCGATTGGTTTTAAATTAATCCTCGGTGTTTCTTTATTGCAGGGCGCGGTGCTGACAGGTATTGCCACGTTCTTAATCTTGATGCTGCAACGGCGCGGCCAAAAACCACTCGAAAAAGTGATTGGCGGGTTATTGCTATTTGTCGCAGCCGCTTACATTGTCGAACTCATTTTCTCACAGCCTAAACTGGTGGAACTAGGCAAGGGGATGTTGATCCCGAGCCTGCCAAACAGCGAAGCGGTATTTCTGGCGGCGGGTGTGCTTGGCGCCACCATCATGCCGCACGTTATCTATCTGCACTCGTCGCTCACCCAACATTTACATGGTGGCAATCGGGCCGAACGCTATTCAGCGACCAAATGGGATGTGGCGATAGCAATGACCATCGCCGGATTTGTTAACCTGGCGATGATGGCCACCGCCGCCGCGGCATTTCACTTCACGGGCCATACCGGTGTTGCTGACCTCGACGAAGCTTATCTCACACTGCAACCGTTGCTCAGTCACTCGGCGGCTACCATCTTTGGTTTAAGCTTAGTTGCTGCGGGTTTGTCGTCTACTGTGGTGGGGACGTTAGCCGGGCAAGTGGTGATGCAGGGCTTCGTGCGTTTTTATATCCCGCTATGGGTTCGCCGCTCCGTGACCATGGCACCGTCATTCATTGTGATTCTGATGGGGCTTGATCCCACTCGCATCCTGGTGATGAGCCAGGTATTACTCAGTTTCGGGATTGCCCTGGCACTGGTTCCACTGCTGATTTTTACCAGCAATGACAAACTGATGGGCGATTTAGTCAATACACGCGTCGTGAAAACAACGGGGTGGGTGATTGTGGCGATAGTGGTTGCGTTGAATTTGTGGCTGCTGATTGGGACGGTGTTGGGGCTGTAAGAGTGAAAACGGTGGGGGTGATAATCCCCCCACCGTTAAGTATTAGTGGCGATGACCGCCGCCGTGACCATGTCCACGGCCACCACGTCCTGGGCCGCGATGGTCGTCCCGGTCATTCCAGCCCGCGCGGTAGCCCTTCTCAAAGCTGCTACGGCCACGGTCTTTATACCAGCCACGATGGTAACCATTGTCATGACGGTGCCAACCGCGATCGCGCCATTCATAGTTACGATGCCAGTAATCGCGGTCCCTCCAGCCGCCACCATCCCAGTAATTACCGCGATAATCCTGATCGCCAATTTGAAGCTTCACCGACGGCAGCAGGGTGATTTCGCCCGCATTCGCCATCATCGGTACAGATGCCAGTAATGCAATCGCAAGAATCAGTGACCTGAACATACTCTCTCCTCATACACGGTAACCGCCAGGGCGGCTTGTTATCCGTATAGTAAGTTGTGGTAACTAAGTGTTTCATCGCCACAACTCCTAATTCGCAGGGTAGAGCACTTTTTGCTAATTTAGTTTAACAATTGACCATTCAATGTTAACGGTTACACTAAAATTTCTTCGATCTCGGCAAGCTCTGCGGCGCTGAAATGACGATTTGCTAACATCCCCACCGCATCATCAATTTGGCTGGTCTTACTTGCACCAATCAGAACCGATGTCACTGCGTCACCACGCAGTACCCACGCCAGCGCCATCTGCGAAAGCTTCTGCCCACGACGTTGTGCTATCGCATTCAATTTACGCACTTTTTCCAGTTTTACCTCGGTGAGTTGCTCAGCATTAAGGAACTTGCTGTCACTGGCTGCGCGGGAATCGGCAGGGATGCCGTCCAAATAACGATCGGTCAACTGGCCGCCTGCGAGAGGCGAAAACGCGATACTGCCGACGCCTTTCTCTTGCAGCACATCCAGCAAACCGCCTTCAACCCAACGCTCAAACATCGAATAACGAGGCTGGTGGATCAGGCATGGTGTACCCAGATCGTTCAAAATATCAATGGCTTGAGCAGCCAGTTCTGCCGGATAGTTTGAAATGCCGACATACAGCGCTTTGCCCTGGCGCACTACGCTATCCAGCGCGCGCATCGTCTCTTCAAGCGGGGTCTCCGGGTCCGGACGGTGATGATAGAAGATATCGACATACTCAAGCCCCATGCGCTTCAGGCTCTGATCAAGGCTGGAAATCAGATACTTACGAGAACCCCAGTCACCGTAAGGCCCATCCCACATGGTGTATCCCGCTTTTGACGAAATAATCAGTTCGTCACGATATGGAAGGAAATCTTCACGCAGGATGCGGCCAAAGTTTTCTTCTGCCGAACCTGGAGGTGGCCCGTAGTTATTCGCCAAGTCCAGATGGGTAATACCGCAATCAAAAGCACGGTGTAATAACTGGCGGCTGTTAGCCAGAAGCGTGGTGTCGCCAAAGTTGTGCCACAGGCCCAGCGAAATCGCCGGGAGTTTTAAACCGCTGCGTCCACAACGACGATATTCCATTGATTCATAACGTGCAGAATTTGCCTGATAGACCATGTTGGTTCCTTCGTCAGTAAAAATACCCAATTTAGTGTATACGTTTTCACAAGGTTTCTGGCTATCAGACTACACCGCAGTTAAGTGTAAATCCTTCTTTCCATAGCCTTATTCGCGTGGATTCTCGACAGCGATCACATATGCCCAATACTCACTGTAAGCCCTCTGAGAAGGAATGCGTCATGACTTACCGTGTAGCGGACTATATTCTCGACCGATTCACCGAAGCCGGGATCAACCATTTATTTGGTGTCCCAGGTGACTACAACCTACAGTTTTTGGATAGCGTGATTGAAAACCCGACTCTAGCCTGGGTTGGATGTGCCAACGAACTGAACGCCGCTTACGCCGCTGACGGTTATGCGCGTTGTAATGGTGCCGCCGCGTTACTCACCACCTTTGGCGTGGGTGAATTAAGCGCAATAAACGGCATCGCCGGAAGTTACGCCGAATACTTACCGGTTATCCATGTGGTGGGCGCGCCCTGCCTTGGGGCACAACGGCGCGGCGAATTGCTGCACCACACATTAGGTGACGGCGATTTTTGCCATTTTGCCAGAATGGCGCAGGAGGTGACGGTGGCTCAGGCTTCGCTCACACCGGAAAACGCCTGTTACGAAATTGACCGTGTTTTACAACAAGCCCTCACGCAACGCCGTCCGGGTTATTTGCTGCTCCCCAGCGATGTCTCCCAGGCTCCAGCCATTCGCCCGACTCAACCTCTGTTCGCTGTGCAATCAGGTTGCGATCCGGCATTGCTGGCCGAATTCCGCGCCTGTGCCCAGGAACGCCTCGCAGAAAGCCGAAGCGTGGCGTTATTGGCTGATTTCCTGGCGCTGCGCTTTGGGCAACAAAAAGCGCTGCAGCAATGGATGGACGACACCCCGATGCCTCATGCCACCATGCTGATGGGCAAAGGGTTATTTGATGAAGGCCAGCAAGGGTTTGTCGGAACCTACAGCGCCTCGGCCAGCGATGAAAAAGTGAAGCACGCTATTGAACGCGCTGAGCTGGTCATCTGCGCCGGCGTCAAATTCACCGACACGCTCACCGCCGGGTTCACGCAACACCTCACCGAACAACAAACTATCGACATTCAGCCACACGCCACACGCATTGGTGACCGTTGGTTCAGTGGCATTGCGATGGCGCAAGCCGTTGAGGTGCTGCATCAGCTGTGTAAACACCAGGTTTCCGGTTGGCCGGTGCCACAACAAAAGCCGCCTGCGTTACCCTCCACCACCAACGGAACGCTGGACCAGCACGCCTTCTGGCAATTAATGCAAAACTTCCTGCAAGCGGGGGACATCGTGCTGGCCGACCAGGGAACCGCCGCTTTTGGTGCCGCGACGCTGACCTTGCCTGCAGGTGTGACCTTTATCGCTCAGCCGCTCTGGGGCTCGATTGGTTTTACCCTCCCGGCGGCATTTGGCGCACAAACTGCCTGCCCAAATCGGCGTGTGATACTGCTGGTAGGGGACGGTTCGGCACAACTGACTATTCAGGAAATGGGGTCGATGCTGCGTGACCAGCAGCGGCCAGTGATCTTCTTGCTTAATAATGATGGTTACACGGTTGAGCGGGCGATACATGGCGCGGAGCAGCGCTATAACGACATTGCGCCATGGAACTGGACGCAAATCCCGCAAGCGATGAATGTTCACAATCCGGCGCAATGCTGGCGAGTAACCGAACCGGTGCAGTTAGAAGACGTGATGCAGAAGGTGGCAAAAGCAGAACGACTTACGCTTGTGGAAGTCGTCCTGCCGAAACAGGATATACCCGAATTGTTGCATGCCATCACAACATCGCTGGCAAAACGCAATGCCGCACGAGACTGATGACTGGCCTCTTCGTAGGTCTGATAAGCGATAGCGTCATCCGACAAAACAGGTAACGCAGAGCTACACTTTCGGTTTCTCGGCCATCATCACCGGTTTACCCGCCAGCAGCAGCCAGGCGGGTAACATCACGATGCACAGCAGAGGCAGCAACTTGATATCTGGCACGATTGCCATTGCCATAAACAGGCTAAGCCAACCATCTCGAGTCACCACCAACACCAGGCCAAGGACGGCACATGACAGGGTAATTGCTGCCGGAACCGCTTCGACATGCTGATGGAGCATCATCCCCAGCGCAACCCCGACAAACACCACCGGGAAAATCCGTCCGCCACGGAATCCGCAGGCTGAGGCAACCACCAGCGCGGCCAGTTTTACCACCACAAACATGAACAGGGTTGCCACGGAAAAACTCCCGGCGGTCAGCTGGCGCATTTCATCCAGCCCCTTGAACAGTGTGACTTCGCCGCCAATCAGCCCTAATACCCCTAACAGAAAACCGCCGGTGCCAAGAATAAACACCGGGTGCTTGAGCTGGTGAATCATGCGATGCGCACGCGGCAAACACCAGACGGCGACCATCCCCAATGCAATCGCGATAGTCGCTACCACGGCTCCACTGAAGATATCCACCACGCGCAATTCCGTATATTGCAGCACCGGTATCGAGAAATCAGGCTGGAAGAACAAATCGGTGGTCATGGCTCCGGCAGCGGCGGCCATCAGCGGGGCGAAAAGCCGGTCCCACAACGGTACATCGTTGCTGCTGTTCAGCGTTTGCGAAAACACTAACGCTGCCGCAACTGGCGTACCAAATAGCGCACCGATGGTTCCTGCTGCGGCGAGAATAGTCCAGTCGAGCGCGGCGACTTTAGGCAATAAACGCGCACCAATCGCCACCGCCAGCGCAATATTCACCGACATAATAGGGTGTTCCGGCCCGAGGCTAACCCCACCGGCAAGCCCCAGCAGCAGCGCAATAATCAGACCTGGTAGCACCATCACCGGTACCGGCGAGCCAATCAACGGCTCTGTTGCCGGATCGGGCCCCGCGTGGCCTGGCATATAGCGCACCACCAACCCAACCGCGATGCCGGTGACGGTCAGCATCAAAAGAATCCACATCGGGGAGTTCATATTGAGGTCGAAATTGGCGGGCAGGGTAACCCACAGGTATTTTTGCAAAACCGCAGCGACTTTCATCACTACAATCAATACCAGACTGGAACAAACCCCAATGATTAACGCTGGGACAGAAAGAACCAGCATGGTTCTGGCTCGCGGATGGAGCATAAATTTTCCTTACTCTAAATTTATTCAGCGCAAATCGTCGCGGCAAACCCTCTGCCTGATTAGTTTTAAGCCACTGTGCAATACGGGCTGAAACGCTCAAGCTAATCTGTGACGAAGATCGATAATCCCAAGGCACTTCTCATCTGGTCGTTGTTGTTTAGGCTAGCTAATTTTACAGTGATGCCAGATCTTATTTTGACTTTAGCGGAGCAGTGAAAGAATGACAAAATATGCTTTGGTGGGAGATGTAGGCGGCACCAATGCGCGTCTGGCACTGTGCAACGTTGAAAATGGTGACATCACCCAGGCAAAAACCTATTCGGGCCTCGATTTCCCAAGCCTGGAAGCGGTGGTGGCGCATTATCTCAAAGAGCACAATGTCGCCGTGACTGACGGTTGTATCGCCATTGCATGCCCGATTACTGGCGATTGGGTGGCAATGACCAACCATACCTGGGCATTCTCTACCGCCGAGATGAAAAAGAACCTCGGCTTTGAACATCTGGAGATTATCAACGACTTTACCGCCGTTTCCATGGCTATTCCGGCGCTCAAAAAAGAGCACCTGATCAAGTTTGGTGGCGATGAGCCAGTCGAAGGCAAACCGATTGCGGTTTATGGTGCTGGCACCGGGCTTGGCGTCGCACATCTTGTTCACGTCGATAAACGCTGGGTGAGCCTGCCGGGTGAAGGCGGTCACGTCGATTTTGCGCCAAACAGCGAAGAAGAGGGGATTATCCTCGAAGAACTGCGTACCGAAATCGGCCACGTTTCTGCAGAACGTGTGCTTTCCGGCCCCGGTTTAGTGAATTTGTATCGCGCGATTGTTAAATCAGACGGGCGTGAACCAGAAAACTATAAACCGAAAGACATTACCGAAAAGGCTGTTGAAGACACGTGCACCGACTGCCGTCGTGCCTTGTCGCTGTTCTGCGTCATCCTCGGGCGCTTTGGCGGTAACCTAGCGTTAAACCTTGGGACGTTTGGCGGCGTGTACATTGCGGGCGGTATCGTGCCACGTTTCCTCGAATTCTTTAAAGCTTCCGGTTTCCGTGGCGGTTTTGAAGACAAAGGGCGTTTCAAAGAATACGTGCACAACATTCCGGTGTATTTGATTGTTCACGATCAACCAGGATTGCTGGGCGCTGGCGCGCATTTGCGCCAAACGCTGGGGCAGGTTCTGTAATCCCATCGGGCGCAAATTCTTGCGCCCGTTTTACAAACGCATCAACTGGCGAAACTCTTTCACTTTGCTACGACTCACCGGCACCTGAAATTCCAAATCCTGCAAACGCAAAATATAGGTATTGTTAAACCACGGTTCTATCTCACGGATTTTACTCAGGTTAACGCAATATGAGCGATGGCAACGGAAGAAATGGCTTTCCGGCAGGCGATGGCAAAACTCAGTGATGTTCATCGACATGACATACGCTTCACGTCGCGTGTACACAAAGGTCATTTTCTCGTGCGCTTCGGCGTAATAAATATCGTTAACATCGGTAACGATAATCCGCTCATCTTTCACCAAATTAACCGTCAACGCTTCACGCCCCGGGGTGTTAGCAGCGGCAGGGGCGTTTTGTTGCTGGAAAGCGGCTTCCAGCTTTTGCAGCATCCCAATAATGCGCGACTCTTGATACGGCTTGAGAATGTAGTCGAAAGCCTCCAGCTCAAACGCCTCCACTGCATGTTCTTTCCAGGCGGTGATAAACACAATAAACGGCTTATGGGCAAACTTACTGATGTTTTGCGCCAGCAACACGCCATCTAAAGAGGGGATGTTGATGTCGAGAAAAATAGCATCAACTTCATGATGTTGCAGATAACGCAGCACATCCATGCCGTCATCAAAGGTGCCCACCACTTCCATCTGGCTGTGCTCTTTGATAAGCCAGTTAAGCTCCTGCTGAGCCAGGACTTCATCTTCTACGATGAGGACTTTCATAGATTACCTCCTTGTTGCGGCAATAAAGGTGGAACGGTACTGGCGGCGTGAGGCACATAAAATGCAATCTCAGTGCCTGGCTCAAGGCGACGAATATGCAGGCCTTCACCGTAGAGTAATTTTACGCGGTGATGCACATTCAACAGGCCGATTTTATTGCCCGGCATTTCGTTGGCCTCCACGCGTTCAATCACCAGCGGATCAATACCGTTACCGGTGTCGCGCACCGCAATTCGCACGCGATTACCGCTCTCCTCAACGCTGATGGTCACCACGCCTTTGCCTTTACATGGCTGTATCCCGTGGACAATCGCATTCTCAACCAGCGGTTGGATCAGCAGGCTGGGGATCAGGCAATTCACCTCTTCATCAATGTGATAAATCACCGTCAGCTTGTCGCCAAAACGTGCCTGCTCAATGGCGATGTAATCCTTTATCTGATACAGCTCTCTTTTAATATCGATCTGTTCATCGTCTTTTAATTCAATGTTGTAGCGCAAATAGCGCGACAAGTTATAAATCAACTGGCGTGCGGTATCGGGATTCATGCGAATAGACGAGGATATCGCGTTCAGGGCATTGAACAGAAAATGAGGGTTAATTTTGCTTTGCAGCGCGCGTAGTTCGGCTTTATTTGCCATTTCGCGCAACTGCTCGGCACGGGAAACTTCCAGTTGGGTGGAAATAATCTGCGAAAGCCCGACTGCCATCTCCTGCAAAGTAGAGGTAATTTGATGAGCATGGCGGTAATAGATTTTCAGCGTGCCGGTGACGACACCTTTTTCCCATAACGGAATAATAATCAGCGAGTGAATTTCCGGGGTGCGATAAGCCTCATCATCGTTACGGATAATGATTTTTCCTTCGCGCAGCGCCAGTTGGGTGCGTGGGCTAATCCCATTATCATTCTGTTTATAATTGCTTTCCCCAAAACCCACGTAGGCTAACACTTTCTCTTTATCGGTAATGGCTACCGCGTCGGCGTTAATATCCTCGCGGATAATATTACACACCTGGCGCAGCGATTCGCTGTTCACCTTGCGGAACAACGGCAGCGTTTTATTGGCAATATCCAGCGCCAGCTTGGCCTGACGCGCGGCGCTGGCCTCTTTCTCACCTTCAACACTTTGCACCAGCAACACAATAAAGCCGATGGAAACGGTGCCGACAATCATCGGAATACCGATTTTCGACACAATATCGATGCCCAGTGAAACAGACGGCGCCCACAGCACCACTAAAACCATGGTCATGGTTTCGCACAACATCCCGGCAATAATCCCCACCCGCCAATGCTGAGCTTTCGGTATTTTGCGGTTTATCCAACCGGCAATACAACCGGCGACAATACTGGTTATCAGGCAAGGAACGGCGGTAATCCCACCGATATCAATCAGATAACGATGAAGCCCGGCGATAATACCGGTAATAATACCGACCCACGGCCCAAATAAGATCCCGCCCGCCATCACGGCGATAATCCGCACGTTAACCAGCGAACCTTCAACATGCACGCCGGACCAGGTGCTGAACAGGGCAAACATCGAGAAAATAGCGGTGACGGCCAGTAACTCTTTCGGCGTGTGGGCATTCTTATGCAACAACTCGCGGAACAGGCGGATGCGGATTAAAAAGAACAGGCAAATAAGCATCAGCGCCGCTCGGTCAAACACCGCCAGCAGCATATTAAAAATTTCGTGCACGGGTAACTCGCGTGACCAGGAATGGAAGGGCAATGATAAGGAAATTACTGAGTGGTTACCAGAAACGTGGATTTTTGGGACATGGCAAACTGGACTATCCCCTCTCCCTGGGGAGCTGTCTCTTATACACAACTCATCCTGGTTATCTTGTCAGGGTGAGATCTGTAAGCCCTGCAGGTTTTCCGTTCACCCGTGTGTTCAGTTATCTCTTTAATTCCCGCAAACGGTGAACGTATCAAGGGGTTAACGCCAACCCCTTGATAATCCAGGCGCCCGGCAAATCAATCGCCGCTGCGCGGTAAACACCGTTTTTTACCCAACATTCGCGGTCGTTCGCGACTCGTTTATTCGGCACATCCCTGTACCGAACCACTTCGTGGCCAACGCAAGCGTTGTTCAAAAATGTTCCTGACATTTTTAGTCAGACGATCGCTCTCTGGTGTTGTTCCCGACAACACCACCCCGACTGAAGGGCGAAAAATGGTGCGATTGAAGCCGAGAACAAGGTCAAAACCGCTCTGGCTTTTGACTTTGACCTTGAATTTCGGGTCCGGCTTAAATCGCCTCCATTTTGACTCCAGGTGGCAGGGTCCAGCCGTCGGGAACGGCTGGAGGGCGCGATCGTC
>NZ_JAHWLU010000115.1:0-15447 GCF_022134725.1 Buttiauxella sp. S19-1 | reverse complement strand
CTTATATAGCCATAGTATTTCTGATGAATAAAAATCACAGTTTACTGATTTTAAGCAATACTAAACATAGAGATAGAATTTGTATAAAAGCAATAACCCCGATTTCTGGCAAAATCACATATGTTGTTTCACACTTTAGTTTTCCCTGACTGAGGATGGTGTGATGCCTTACAACAGCCGAAGTGACCTCCCTGAAAGTGTTCAAAACGTTCTTCCCGCCCACGCCCAGGATATTTACAAAGAGGCATTTAATAGCGCATGGGATGAATATAAAGACAAAGATGACCGTCGCGATGAGGCCAGTCGCGAAGAAACAGCCCACAAAGTTGCCTGGGCGGCGGTGAAACACGGTTATCAAAAAGGGGACGATGACAAATGGCACAAGAAAAAGTAAACCTTACATAATGTATTGATATCCATATTCAAACGCCGCAACACACATCAGTATGGCAAGTTAATATGACATTTTTGTTGTTTTGTGATCGTCATCAAACTTGCCAGCGTCCCGCTAATTGCTTATGTTCTCAGATATGTTGCTCTATATATGAGCAGTAACTAAAAAGCCCGGAAGGCACATCTGACGTAGTCACACGGAAGTATGCAGTGGCGGAGGTGTATGGTGTTAACGCGTGATTTCTTAATGAAAGCGGATTGTAAGACAGCTTTTGGTTCCATTGAGGAATCGTTGTTGTGGAGTCCTGAGCAGCGCTCGGCATCACTTGCCGCGACGATGGCTTGCCGTCCCGATAACAGCCCCGTATGGATTTTCGGCTATGGCTCCCTGATGTGGAACCCGGCATTTGAATATGAAGAGTCGGCCGCAGGAACGCTTGTTGGCTGGCACCGTGCTTTTTGCCTGCGTTTGACGGCAGGGCGCGGAACCGCTTGTCAGCCTGGGCGCATGCTGGCGCTCAAAGAAGGCGGGCGCACCACGGGTCTGGCCTACCGCCTACCCGATGCGATGCTTGAGGATGAGCTGACGCTGGTGTGGAAGCGGGAGATGATAACAGGCTGCTATTTGCCGACGTGGTGCAAACTCGGACTCGATGATGGCCGTGTCGTCAACGCGCTGGTCTTTATCATGGATCCGCGCCATCCGCTGTACGAAGCCGATACGCGAGCTGAAATTATCGCGCCGTTAATTGCCGCCGCCAGCGGCCCGTTGGGCACCAATGCGCAGTATCTCTTCTCGCTGGAACAAGAGTTAATCAAGCGGGGGATGCATGATGATTGCCTGGATGAGCTGGTGAATAAAGTCAGAGACTGGCTACAGCCGAAGGGCGATGACGGGGATTTACAAACTCACTTCGCATAAATTCATTCCGGCTCTTATTAATCAGAGCCGGAATGCTGCTTTTAAGCAGGAACATAACTAATTGAATGCTCAAGCGATTTGCTGTGGCTATCAATCAGCACTTTCCACTTCCCGCTGTACGGCACCGTCAAATAAGCAGACTGCCTGTCTTCCACGCTCAAAATATCCGCCTGCGGTTTGCCCGCAGAACTGTTGTCGCTCATCAAATGAATATGGCTTTTATTTGAACAGTGAACCACCACGGTATCACCGCCGAAAAGATGCAGACTGGCTTTCACTACAGGCATTTTTATACTCCGCTATCACAACAAAGTTAGACATCCGCGCCGCTGGTTTTGCTGGTGATCAGTGATGTTGTTCACAAATCACACTTTATGCATAACACCAGACCCCGACGTCAGAAATGCTGACTTCGATCAAAAAATGCTGTAACGAATCAACTTTAGTGTACATATTCCTGAGACCATTCAGCTGATGAATTTTTATGCGGGAAATTCGCCTCTGGTCATCATTAAATCTGGTGTCAGAAGGTTAAGACTTTATCGGCGGCCAGCGTCCACTCAGCCAGTTCAACTAACGTGCCAATTTCAACGCCATCAACCAAAGGTAAAGCCGTGATGCCGCGCCCGTCGGTGCAGGTCTTGCACAGTTTTACCGGTACGTTCTGCGCAGTCAAAATCTCCAGCATTTGCTGAATGTTATAGCCTTCAGAAGGTTTCTGGCCGCGTAAACCCGCGGTCACTGCATCAGACATCAAAAACAGTTTCACTTCCGGCTGCGGCTGTTGATCGCACAACGCGATGGCCAGGCGCAGACTGTTAAACAGAGATTCACTGCCGTAAGCAGCCCCGTTGGCAATAATCACAACTTTTTGCATTTGTTCTCCTTTGCGCCCGACGGCACGACTTTTGCTTAATTCTTTGCATCATTAGAGCAACACTTGCCGCTCAGGAGCGTTATATGAAGGCTACCGTCGCCGCGAATCCTACTGCTCGCGACTTTTTAATCGCGGCCCGAACCCGTGGGCGTGAGCAATTGCAGGACATTTTGCAAATCGGTGAGTTGACTGGCTGCATAGCCAGGCTCGCGCACATGCTACAACGCGAACGCGGGGCTTCCAACATCTGGCTGTGCTCCTCCGGTCAATTATTTGGCGATCAACATCAGCGCTGTATCGCAGAAGTTGATCGTGAGCTGGCGCATTTTCGCCTGGCTATCGCTGAACCCGATTATCTGCCGGGGAGTGCTCTGTTTGTCAGTCTCGCGTGTGCGCTGCATTACCTTGAACGGTTACCCGAGTTGCGAGTGCAAATTACCGCTCAGCAGATTCAGCCCTTGCATGCGATGGAGCAGTTCAATCTCACCTTGCGCCATCTCCTCAGTATTGTGCCTGAAACCAGCAACGTGATAGATGAAGCCGGTGTGGCTCGGGCTCTGGCGGCGTTGTTTAGTTTTATGCAAGGCAAAGAGCTCGCCGGACAAGAGCGGGCGATTGGTGCGCTGGGTTTCACGCAAGGGGAATTTAGCGACACCTTGCGCCAGCAACTGGTGGATCGCATCGATAGCCAGCAACGCTGTTTTGACGCATTTTGCAGCATGGCGGAGTTGCCTCTACGCCAGCAATTCCTCGACTGTGGGGAACCGTGCCGCGAAACGGAACAACTCCGGCGCATGGCTTGCACCCGACTCCTGCACGATGGGGATGAACCGCAGCGAGCATTGCGCTGGTTTGCGCTGCTAACGACGCGAATTGACGCCCTGAAAGAGGTGGAAGACGCGCTTATCGATGCCGTGATGGCGCAAGCGCAGCAGGCACTTGGTCAGGTGTTGCAAGAAAGGGAACCCGGCGAGAGCGACATCGCCAGTTGGGTCGCCGGACATGGCGGTCAGGAGGGCGAGCGTTATTTCGATCGCCATCTTTTACCGCTGGTGCGCCAGCAGGCCCAGCAACTCGAAACCATGGCTCAACAGTTAGCCTCGCTCAAGGCCACGCTTGAAGAGCGCAAAGTTATCGACCAGGCCAAAGCCATGCTGATTCATCACCAGGGTTACAGCGAAGAACAGGCGTGGCAAACGCTGCGCAAAATGGCGATGAACCAGAACAAACGCATGGTGGATGTTGCAAGCGCGATGGTGTCCGTGGCGGATATCTGGCGGCTACCCACTAAGGAGTAGCTGCACGAAGTGTGGGCATTTAATGCGTTTTTCCGGTGCATGACTTAGCTGATTTACCCTAAAACCCGTGTTTCATCGGCTTTCTAACCTGGCACGCGAGTTGCAGTAATAACGTGAAGATTATTTTTGACCTGGATTGTGCCAATGGCGGTGCGGTTCGGGTTGGACAAAGGCGTCCTTCAATGTGCTGACCCACATTGTTGGGCGCTTTTTTTTTACCCTTTTATCAGGATGAAACCGATGAGCAACAAAACCATAACCCTCTCACGCCGTCGATTTCTACAGGCGGGTGCGGCATTAGGCGGTGCATATTTGCTGCCTGGCATGATGAATTCCGTGTGGGCGGCGGGGAGCGACAAACCCGAACAGAACACGGTGAAAGTCGGGTTTATCCCGCTGACCGATTGTGCCTCGGTCGTCATGGCTGCGGTCAAAGGCTTTGATAAAAAGTACGGTATTTCAATTGTACCGAGCAAAGAAGCAAGCTGGGCGGCGGTGCGCGACAAAATGGTTTCCGGTGAACTCGATGCTGCTCACGTGTTGTACGGCCTGGTTTATGGCCTGGAAATGGGCATTGCGGGTAAACAGCAATCGATGGCGAACCTGATGACGCTTAACAACAACGGCCAGGCCATCTCCCTTTCGATGGATCTCGCAAAGCAGGGCGTGACGGATGCGCAAAGCCTGAAAAAACTCGTGGCCAGCAAAGAGCCGGGAAGTTTCACCTTCGCGCATACCTTCCCCACGGGTACCCACGCGATGTGGCTCTATTACTGGCTGGCGCAGGCGGGCATTAACCCGTTTACCGACGTGCGCACCGTGGTCGTTCCGCCGCCACAAATGGTGATGAATATGCGCATTGGCAATATGCAGGGATTTTGCGTCGGTGAACCCTGGAACCAACGGGCAATCAGCGACGGTATCGGCTTCACCGCTGCAACCTCGCAATCAATCTGGCCGGATCACCCGGAAAAAATCCTCGGTACCCGCAGTGCTTGGGTGGAACAAAATCCCAACACCGCACGAGCCTTAGTCGCCGCCATTCTTGAGGCATCGCGCTGGATTGATGCCAGCGACGACAACCGCCGCGAAACCGCTAATGTGCTCGCCGGGCGGGCGTACCTCAACACCAAAGCCGATTTCCTGACCGGGCGCATGCTCGGGCAATACGACAATGGCATCGGCAAGAAATGGCAGGACGACCACGCCATGCATTTTTTCCGTGATGGCGAAGTGACCTTCCCGTGGCTTTCCGACGGCATGTGGTTCCTGACCCAGCACCGCCGCTGGGGCTTGCTGGATAGCGACCCGGACTACCTTGCTATCGCCAAACGCATCAATCGTATCGACATCTATCAGCAGGCCGCAACCGCCGTGGGCAATATTTCCGTCTCCACAAGTCCGATGCGCAGCAGCACTTTGATGGATGGCAGCACCTGGAACGGCAATGACCCTGCCGCCTACGCCGCAAGTTTCGCCATTAATAAACGCTAAGGGGAATGACATGAATCAGCCTGCACAGAAACCGCCCGCCACGGCACTTAGCACCACCGTTGGGGAAGTGATTGTTCTGCCGCCCGTCACCGTTCGCCGCCGTACACCGCAGTGGCGTAAATATTGCGTGAGCTTTTTCCAGCGCCTGGTGCCCGCCGTTCTGGGACTGGGATTGTTAGTGGTGGCCTGGCAGATTGCCGCGCTGAACAGTAAAGGTTTCCCGACGCCGCTTAGCACGCTGGAATCGGCCATCACGCTGTTTTCCGACCCGTTCTATAACGCCGGGCCAAACGACCAGGGGATTGGCTGGAATATTCTTGCCTCGCTCGCGCGCGTCGCCGTTGGCTTCGGCCTCGCCGCCATTGTCGGTATACCGGCAGGCTTCCTGATTGGTCGCTTTACCTTCTTAGCCCGCATGTTTAACCCGGTTATCTCGCTCTTGCGCCCGGTCAGCCCGCTGGCCTGGCTGCCGATTGGTCTGCTGCTGTTTCAAAAAGCGGAGCCTGCGTCGAGCTGGACCATTTTCATCTGTTCCATCTGGCCGATGGTGATTAACACCGCCGAGGGGGTGAAGCGCATCCCGGACGATTACCTCAACGTGGCGCGTGTGCTGCAGCTCTCCGAATGGACGGTGATGCGGAAAATTTTGTTCCCGGCGGTTTTGCCCGCGGTATTAACCGGTGTGCGGTTATCTATCGGCATTGCGTGGCTGGTGATTGTCGCCGCCGAAATGCTGACCGGCGGCCTGGGCATTGGCTTTTGGATCTGGAACGAGTGGAACAACCTCAACGTCGAAAACATCCTGATCGCAATTGTGATTATCGGTGTCGTCGGGCTGCTGCTCGAACAGGGTTTGATGTTATTGGCACGTCATTTTAGCTGGGAAAAATAAGGGGAAACCAATGAAGAAGATCATCCAGGTTCAGAATGTCAGCCAACGTTTTTCCACCGCAAGTGGCGAATTTTTAGCCCTGAGCAACGTCAGTTTTGATATCGCCGAAGGGGAAACCATCAGCCTGATAGGGCACTCGGGTTGCGGCAAATCCACGCTGCTAAATCTGATTGCCGGGATCACCTTACCCTCTGACGGCGGCCTGCTTTGCGACAACCGCGAAATCGCCGGGCCGGGGCCGGAGCGCGCCGTAGTGTTCCAGAACCATTCCCTGCTGCCGTGGATGACCTGCTTTGAAAACGTGGCGCTGGCGGTGGATCAAGTGTTTCGTCACACCATGAGCCGCGCCGAGCGTCGCGAATGGATAGTTCACAACCTCGAACGCGTGCAAATGGGCCACGCGATAAACAAACGACCCGGTGAAATATCCGGCGGCATGAAACAGCGTGTCGGCATTGCCCGTGCGTTGGCGATGAAACCGAAAGTGCTGCTGATGGACGAGCCGTTCGGGGCGCTCGATGCTTTGACGCGCGCCCATTTGCAGGATGCGGTAATGCACATACAACAAGAGTTGCATACCACCATCGTGCTGATCACTCATGACGTTGATGAAGCCGTTTTGCTCTCAGATCGCGTGCTGATGATGACCAACGGCCCGGCGGCTACGGTAGGTGAAACATTACAGGTTGATTTACCGCGCCCGCGTAATCGTGTGGAACTGGCGGAGGACAGCCGCTATCACCATCTGCGCCAGCAAGTGCTGCGCTTCCTCTACGAAAAGCAGCCAAAGGCTGCCTGAGGGAACGCTCATGATGCGACGTCTGATTGTTATCGGCAACGGCATGGCGGCCATCCGCCTGGTCGAACAAATTGTCGCGCAAGCGGCGGGGCAGTTTGCCATCACTGTTTTTGGTGAGGAGCCCGCTCTGAGCTACAACCGCATTTTGCTCTCGCCGGTGCTGGCGGGGGAGAAAACCGCCGGCACGACACAATTGCACGATGCCGCCTGGTATGTCTCCCACGGTATTGAGCTTTTAACCGGCGAAGCGGTATTAGAAGTGAATACTCAGCGCCGTACCGTGCATTCGGACAAACGCATGCTCGAATATGACGAACTGGTTTTTGCCACCGGTTCACGCCCGTTTATCCCGCCGATTGACGGGCATCAGTTGCCGCATGTACACGGTTTTCGCAACCTGGCGGATGTCGACGCGATCCTGGGCGGCGAGGGAAATGCCGTGGTACTTGGCGGCGGTTTACTGGGCGTGGAAGCGGCGGCGGCACTTTGCGCGCGCGGTATTCCCGTCACTTTAATTCACCGCCAGCCGTGGCTAATGGACATTCAACTTAACCCGCAGGCGGGTTTGCTGCTTGAGGAACATCTCGCGCAAAGGGGGATTTCATGCCAGTTAAATTGCGGCATTGAACGCATTTCTGATGCCAGTGTGACGTTAAGCAACGGCGAGGTATTACCTGCCGGGCGGGTGATTATCGCCACCGGTGTGAAGCCGAATATTACGTTGGCACAAGAGTCCGGAATTGCCTGCCAGCGTGGCATCACCGTCGATGCGCAACTGCGAAGCTCGATGCCCCATATCAGCGCGCTGGGCGAATGCTGCGAAATTGACGGGCAAACCTGGGGGCTGGTGGCGCCTTGCTTGCAACAGGCCGATGTTTTAGCCGCCCGTTTATGCGGCAACACAGCGCACGACTTTTGCTATCAGGACTGCGGCACGCGCCTGAAAGTCAGCGGTATTCCGCTGTTTTCCGCAGGTGAAATCCGCAGGCAGCCAGACACGCGTGTGCTCACCGCTTTTGATCCCCTGACAAAACACTATCGCTGCCTGCATTTGCGCGGCGGCAAGCTGGTGGGCGCATTGCTGATGGGGGATATCACGCCCGCCAGTGCGCTCACCGACATTTTACTCAGCGCGACCCCCGTTACACCTGGCGTGCTGTTTGATGAATATCACTCTGATGAGCAGCAGCTGGCTGCTGGAAATGACGACATGACAAAAGCAACCCTGGTAGTCATTGGGCACGGTATGGTCGGGCACCACTTTCTGGAACAGTGTGTGGCACAGCAACTGCATCACAGTTATCACATCGTGGTGTTCGGCGAGGAGCGCCACCCAGCGTATGACCGCGTGCATCTCTCGGAATATTTTGCGGGCCGTAGCGCCGAATCGCTCTCGATGGTGCAGGGCGATTTCTTTAACCAACACGGGATTGAGCTGCGTTGTCAGAGCAAAATCGTTGCGATTGACCGCCAACAGCGCGTTGTGCGCGACAGCGAAGGGCGTGAAACCTACTTCGATAAACTGGTGCTGGCGACAGGATCTTATCCGTTTGTCCCGCCGGTTCCCGGCAACGATTTGCCCGGGTGCTTTGTCTATCGCACGCTCGACGATCTGGATGCTATCGCGCAACGTGCGCGTCACGCCAGACGTGGTGTTGTGATTGGCGGAGGTTTGCTCGGGCTGGAAGCGGCGAATGCTCTCAAACAGCTTGGACTGGAAACGCATGTGGTGGAGTTCGCCCCAAATCTGATGGCGGTACAACTCGATAACGCGGGGGCGACGATGCTGCGTGAGAAAATCAGCGATATCGGCGTGCAGGTGCATACCAGCAAATCGACGACGGCCATTACAGATACCGATGGTTTGCAGCTTAATTTCGCTGACGGCGAAACGCTGAGTACCGACCTCATTGTCTTTTCCGCCGGGATCCGCCCGCAGGATGCACTGGCTCGCAGCAGCGAACTCGCCCTTGGCGAACGTGGCGGCATTGTGATCAACGACAGCTGCCAGACCAGCGATAACGCGATTTACGCTATCGGTGAATGTGCGCTGTGGGAAGGGAAAATCTATGGCCTGGTGGCGCCGGGTTATCAAATGGCGCGCGTCGCGGCGGCAGCGCTTGCCGGGCAAGAGTCCGTATTCCGGGGGGCGGATATGAGCACCAAACTCAAATTGCTCGGCATTGAAGTGGCATCGTTTGGCGATGCACTCGGGCGCACACCCGGCAGCCAAAGCTACCAGTGGACTAACGGCCCGCAGCAGATCTACAAAAAGATTGTGGTGTCTGCCGACAACAAAACCCTGCTCGGCGGCGTGCTGGTGGGTGACAGCCAGGAATACGCTACGTTGCTGCAAATGATGCTCAACGGCATGGCGCTCCCCGCACAGCCCGAAAGCCTGATTCTGCCTGTATCCGCAGGTGGCGTGCCAAAAGGTCTGGGGGTTGCGGCATTACCGGAAACCGCACAGATTTGCTCCTGCCATAACGTCAGCAAAGCCGATATTTGTGCCGCGGTGAGCAACGGAGCGGGCGACATGGGGGCCATTAAAACCTGCACCAAAGCAGCAACGGGCTGCGGCGGTTGTTCAGCCCTGGTGAAACAGGTGATGGAATACCAGTTGCAAGAGCAGGGTGTTGAAGTGAAAAAGGATATTTGCGAACACTTCCGGTACTCACGCCAGGAAATCTACCATCTGGTGCGCGTTAACCATATCCACAGTTTTGAACAGCTGATTAGCCGCTACGGTCATGGGCACGGTTGCGAAATTTGCAAACCGCTTGCTGCGTCGGTGCTGGCATCGTGCTGGAATGAGTACTTATTAAAACCAGCGCATCTTCCGCTCCAGGACACCAACGACCGCTATTTCGCTAACATCCAGAAAGACGGTACTTACTCCATTGTACCGCGTGTGCCTGCCGGGGAAATCACGCCGGATGGGCTTATTGCCATAGGCCAGGTGGCAAAACGCTATCAGCTGTACAGCAAAATTACCGGCGGTCAGCGTATCGATTTGTTTGGTGCACGCCTCGAAGAACTGCCCGCCATCTGGGAAGAGCTGGTGGCGGCTGGGTTTGAAACCGGGCACGCCTACGGTAAATCATTGCGCACGGTGAAATCTTGCGTTGGTTCAACCTGGTGCCGCTACGGCGTGCAGGATTCTACCGGCCTGGCGATTGAGCTTGAGAACCGCTACAAAGGTTTGCGCTCTCCGCACAAAATCAAAATGGCTGTTTCGGGCTGCACCAGAGAATGTGCCGAAGCGCAAAGCAAAGACATCGGCGTGATTGCCACCGACAAAGGCTGGAACCTCTACGTGTGCGGCAACGGCGGCATGAAGCCGCGGCACGCCGATCTGTTCGCCAGCGATCTTGACCGTGAAACACTGATCCGCACCATCGACTGTTTGCTGATGTTTTACATCCGCACCGCAGACCGTTTGCAGCGCACCAGTACCTGGATGGATAACCTTGAAGGCGGCATTGAATATCTGCGCGACGTCATACTCAACGACAGTCTTGGCCTTGCCGATGAGCTGGAAAAAGAGATGGCGGGCGTGGTGGAGACTTACCAGTGCGAATGGCAGACCACGCTTAACAGCCCGGACCACCTGGCGTTGTTCCGCTCTTATGTCAACAGCGAACAACCCGACGAAGCGGTGCAACGCCAGACTCTGCGCGGGCAGCTACAGCCGGTCAGCGAAGTTGTCCATCTGCCCGCCACGACGCCAGCCAAACCATGGCAGGCGGTGTGCGATATCAGTGCAATCCCGGCGCAGGCAGGTATTGGCGCACGTTTGGGCGAGTTGCAAATCGCGCTGTTCCGTATTGGTGATGCCATTTACGCGCTGGATAACCTGGAGCCTGGCAGCGATGCGAACGTGCTTTCTCGCGGGATTGTTGGTGACGCTTCCGGCGAGCCGATTGTGATTTCGCCGCTCTACAAACATCGTATTCGCCTGCGCGATGGGCGTATGCAGGACGGTGAGCAGGCGGTTCGTGCCTGGCCGGTCAAAGTAGAACATGGCACCGTGTGGGTCGGGAGTCAGGCGCTAATTTTGCGTGCGGAGGCATCATGAATAGCGTGGTGCGCACCACTTGCCCTTATTGCGGAGTCGGGTGTGGCGTTGAAGCCCGGCCAGCAGAAAATGGCGGCTACGAGATAACCGGTGATAAACATCACCCGGCAAATTTTGGGCGGCTGTGCGTTAAAGGCGCCGCGCTCGGAGAAACGCTTGGCCTTGACGGGCGTTTGCTTTACCCGGAAGTCGGCGGCGAACGCGTGAGCTGGGACGCGGCGCTGGATGAAACCGCCAACCGATTGCAGGCCATTATTAATGAGTTTGGCCCAAAAGCGGTCGCGTTCTACGCTTCCGGCCAGTTGCTGACCGAAGATTATTACGCCGCCAATAAACTGATGAAGGGGTTTATCGGTGCGGGCAATATCGACACCAATTCACGGCTGTGCATGTCGTCAGCGGTGGTGGGGTATAAACGCGCCTTTGGCGCAGATTTTGTGCCGTGTAGCTATGAGGATCTTGAGCAAACCGATTTGGTTATTCTGGTCGGATCCAATGCGGCCTGGGCGCATCCGGTGCTGTATCAACGCCTGGCTCAGGTTAAAAAACTGCGTCCGCAGATGAAAGTGGTGGTTATCGACCCACGCCGTACCGCCACCTGCGACATTGCCGATTTACACCTGGCGCTGCGCCCCGGAAGTGATGCCGCCTTGTTTGTCGGGCTGCTGAATATTTTGCAGCCGTCTTTGGCTATTAATTCTTTTGATGGCCAAAACGCAGCGCTTGAAATCGCTGCCGAGTGGAGCCTGGAGAAATGTGCCGATTTTTGTCAGCTCGAAAGCGCTGCGGTGCAGACATTCTGGCAATGGTTTACGCAGGCCAATCGGGCGATGACGCTTTACACCATGGGCATCAATCAATCGTCGAGCGGCAGTGACAAATGCAACGCTATCATTAACGTTCACCTTGCGAGCGGAAAAATTGGGCGCGGAGGTTGCGGTCCGTTTTCGCTGACCGGGCAGCCAAATGCGATGGGCGGGCGAGAAGTGGGCGGTCTGGCGAATCAGCTGGCCTGCCATATGAATTTCGAGCCTGCGGATATTGCCCGTCTGGGGCGCTTTTGGGGCAGCGAACGCATTGCCGAAACGCCAGGATTGATGGCGGTTGAACTGTTCGAGGCGATAGGGCGCGGTGAAGTGAAGGCCGTGTGGATTATGGGGACCAACCCGGTGGTATCGCTGCCGGATAACTCCCGTGTGGCGCAGGCGCTGGCGCGGTGCCCGTTGGTGATTGTCTCAGATGTGGTGTGCGAAACAGATACTTCGCGCTTCGCCAGCGTTAAATTTCCGGCTCTGGCGTGGGGGGAGAAAAACGGCACCGTCACTAACTCTGAACGGCGAATTTCGCGCCAGCGCGCGTTTCTACCGGCGCCGGGTGAGGCTCGCGCCGACTGGTGGATGGTGGCGCAAATAGCCCGGCGCCTGGGTTATCGCGAGGCCTTTGACTGGCAGCATCCGCAGCAAATTTTCAGCGAACACGCAGCGCTTTCAGGTTATGAAAATAATGGCACTCGTGCATTTGATATCAGCAACCTGGCGTACATGACGAGTGAACAATACGACGCGCTGGAACCTGTGCGCTGGCCGGTTTCAGGAGATGCACATTCATCATTTAAAAGCTGGCGCGAGAATGGAAAGTTTCAACTGCTGCCGGTGGAACCGGTTTTACCGCAGGCAAAAGTCGACCATTATTATCCGTTGATTCTGAACAGCGGACGCATTCGCGATCAATGGCATACCATGACGCGTACCGGGAGCGTGCCGCGCCTGATGCAGCACATCACTATGCCGATTATGGAAATTCACCCGAGGGATGCGAAACGTTACGGTGTCACCCATGAAGGGTTGGTCAGAGTGGCCTCGCGTTCCGGTGGCATGGTGGCGAAGGTGCGGGTGAGCGAAAGCCAGTTACCGGGGAACGTCTTTGTGCCGATGCACTGGAATCAGCAATTTGCGCGAAAAGGGCAGATTAACAGCCTGGTGGCAAGCGTATGTGACCCGCATTCCGGGCAGCCTGAAAGTAAGCAAACCGCAGTACGTATTCAGCGCTGGCAGCCCGCATGGTGCGGAGAGATTTTTGCCAGGGTCGCTATCGCCTTCGGCGAGGAGTTTCACTGGTGGAAGCAAGCAACACCCGGTGTTCACCATTTCCTGTGTGCGGCAGACAGCGACGCTAAAGCGTGGATTGAAACGCTTGCCGCAGGGCGTGGCTGGCAGTTGCAAACCGCCTGCGGAGACGGTCAGTTTCACCATGTGCTCGCCTGGTATCACGGGGAGTTACAGCTGGCTTTTTATAGCGCAAATGGCTGGCAAGACATCAGTGCGGCAGCGGTGCTCAGCGCTTTTGAACAGGCCCCGACAACGGCATCGGAACGCCATCGCCTGCTGGCCGGAAAGGCACCCGACACACAACCTGATACGGGGGCCACGGTGTGTAGCTGCTTTGGCGTGGGAGAGAAAACGATCCTTGCTGCCATCGCCGGGGGATGCCGGTCGGTCGCCCAGTTAGGTGAAAAACTGCGCTGCGGCACAAACTGCGGATCCTGTATTCCTGAACTCAAAGCGTTGTTGAAGTAAAACCGGAGTAATCTGGGTTTACGAGTTTGGGAATGAATTGCGGTGGGGTGATGTTATAATTTCCAGATGTTTAGAAAAGCAGTTCCATTTTTCACCTTGTCGTACGCACTCCTCAGCGCAGGAGGGGCTGCCAGTACCCGGCAGACCTTTATCGAGAAAGCCGAAAACCCTTTTGACCAATCAACCGAACAGTTGCCCGACCTGGGAATAGCCCCGGAATCGGACGCGGCTGCACGCGAAATTGCCGCCATGGCAAAAAAATTCGGTGAAGCCAGCATGGTTGATGATGGGCTGGATGCGGGCGATCAGGCGCGGATGTTCGCTTTTGCCCGGTTGCGCGATGTGTTAACCAGCAAAGTGACCAACGAAGCGGAATCGCTGTTATCGCCGTGGGGTAAAGCCAGTATCAATTTGCGGGTGGATGAACACGGTAACTGGAATGGCAGCAACGCCTCGCTGTTTAGCCCGTGGGAAGATAACAGCCGTTATTTGACCTGGAGCCAGGTGGGGTTTACCCAGCGCGATGATGGCACCATCGGCAACCTTGGGGCCGGGCAACGTTGGGTTGCCGGTGACTGGCTATTGGGCTACAACGCGTTTTACGACAATCAGCTTTCCACCCATTCGCAGCGCGCAGGGTTTGGTGCCGAAGCGTGGGGCGAATATTTACGTCTTTCGACAAATTTCTATCAACCGCTAAAAAACTGGCAAGAAGGCGAAAGTGAAACGATGGAGCAGCGCCTGGCACGGGGTTACGACGTGACCGCACAGGCCTGGTTACCGTTTTACCGGCACATCAATACTAGCCTGAGCTTTGAGAAGTATTTTGGTAACAGCGTTGACCTGTTTGATAGCGGCACCGGTTATCGCAACCCGGTGGCGGTGACGATGGGGCTGAATTATACCCCCATCCCGTTATTGACGCTGACCGCCCAGCATAAGCAGGGGGAAAGTGGTGTCTCGCAGGATAACCTTGGCCTGAAAGTGAATTATCGTTTTGGTGTGCCGGTGAGTAAGCAGATTTCTGCGGCTGAGGTCGCCACCACCAGTTCGCTGCGCGGTAGCCGCTACGACAACGTGGAACGTAATTCGCTGCCGGTGATGGAATATCGTCAACGTAAAACGCTGGCGGTCTTTTTGGCGACACCCCCCTGGGAATTACAGCCTGGTGAGACTGTGGCACTGAAGCTGCAAATCCGCGCCAGTCATGGTATCCGCAGCGTAATCTGGCAGGGTGACACCCAGGCGCTGAGTTTGACGCCACCTGCAGATAATCGTGACACCAGCGGCTGGAGCATGATTATGCCAGCATGGAGCGAGCAAGGGCCCAATGAGTTCCGTCTTTCGGTAGTTATCGAGGATGATAAAGGCCAGAAAGTGACCTCTAACTGGATTACGCTGCAGCTGGCAGAGCCGTTGATTGTCAACCCGGTTGGTGACCCCAGATATGAGTTGTTGCCCGAATAGTAGGTTATGTCGGATGACGGGATTTTGTAGGGTGGATAAGCGCAGCGTCATCCACCATTCTTTTCCATCATTCAAACCATCAGAAAATACGATCCTGATGCACCCAGACCGCCGCTTCAACGCGGGATTTAAGCTTCATCTTCTTCAACAAATGCTTAACGTGAACCTTCACCGTACTTTCGGTGATGTCCAGACGGCGTGCGATCATCTTGTTCGGCAAGCCCTGGGCGATAAGTTTGAGAATGTCGCGCTCGCGCGGCGTAAGCAGATTCACATCACGGTCAGAGGTGGCGCGGTTGGCGCGCAAACTGGCAGCCAGCACTGGCGTTAACGCTTCACTCAGTACCATTTCCCCGGCGGCGGCTTGTTGCAAGGCTTTCAGCAAATCTTCCGGTTCCATGTCTTTCAACAAATAACCATCTGCGCCTCTTTTCAGCGCCGTCACCACATCTTCTTCATGGTTCGACACGCTAAACACCACGATGCGGCCAGAAAGCGGCTTTTCACGCAGGCAGTCCAGCGTTTCCAGACCGTTCATACCCGGCATATTCAAATCCAGCAGAATCAGATCCGGGTCGAGTTCCTCCGCCAGTAGCACGCCTTGCGCACCATTGCCCGCTTCACCCACGACGGCTAACTCCGGCGCCATAC
>NZ_JAHWLU010000114.1:0-15707 GCF_022134725.1 Buttiauxella sp. S19-1 | reverse complement strand
TCTTTCAGAGTCAAGCGTTTATTTTCGCTTTTCATCTGGCTGACGGGCCGGTTTGTAAGCCGTTGTGCCGTGTCAGTGGAGGCGCAGTATAGGGATTTTCTGGGAGCTGACAAGTGTTTATTGCAAAAAGATTACCAGACGCCTTTTTTTTCGCCAAAAGAACTACAAAAGCCAGCTAATACGGGATATTTGCTGTTTTAAACATCAGAAATGCAGACCAGATGGCATACTACTAATAGAAACAAAGCTAAAGGAATTGCATTTATGTCTCTCTCTGCACAACAACTCGCCGCTCAAAAGAACCTTTCCTATGTTCTTGCGGAAAAACTAGCACAACGCATTCTCCGGGGTGAGTACGAAGCCGGCAGCATCTTGCCCGGTGAAATCGAATTGGGTGAGCTATTCGGTGTTAGTCGCACAGCGGTACGAGAGGCAGTAAAGACATTAACAGCTAAAGGAATGGTTCTCCCCCGCCCTCGTATTGGCACTCGCGTTATGCCTCGCAGCCACTGGAACTTCCTTGATAAGGAACTGCTCACCTGGTGGATGACAGAAGAGAACTTTAATGATGTGGTGGAATACTTCCTTGTTATGCGTAATAGCCTGGAACCACAAGCTTGTGCCATGGCCGCCATTAATGGAACTGAAGAACAAAAAGCTTTTCTCAACGAAATGATGGCAGAGATGGTTAAATTGAAAGGCGCATTTGATCGTCAACGCTGGATAGAAGTTGATATGGCCTATCACGAGCAAATCTATGCAATGAGTGGTAACCCATTCCTCTGTTCATTCGCTAACTTATTCCGTTCTATTTATTACAATTACTTTACTGCTATAACCGATAAAGAAGTTATCAAGCTCGATTTGCACCAGGCAATCGTTGATGCCATTACCCGGGGTGATAGCCAGGCCGCATTAGTCGCTGGTCAGGATCTATTGAAAGAACCCTTCGAACACGGGTAAAGTCTCACGTTCTCCTGAGTGCCTTAAAACATCAGGACAAAAATGACCAAAACAGCTCGCAGTATGGCCGGGTTACCGTGGATTGCGGCGATGGCTTTCTTTATGCAGGCGCTGGATGCCACAATTCTGAATACCGCGTTACCCGCAATTGCCCATAGCCTTGGCCGTTCGCCGCTGGCAATGCAATCCGCGATAATCAGCTACACCCTTACCGTTGCGATGTTGATTCCCGTCAGCGGTTGGCTGGCCGACCGCTTCGGAACACGACGCGTGTTTATGGTCGCAGTTTCCCTCTTTACTCTAGGCTCGTTCGCCTGCGCGATGTCCAGTTCACTCGGTGAATTGGTTGTCTTCCGTGTAATACAAGGGATTGGTGGTGCGATGATGATGCCGGTTGCCCGTTTAGCATTATTACGCGCCTATCCGCGCAGCGAATTACTGCCCGTTTTAAACTTCGTCACCATGCCAGGGCTTGTTGGCCCAATCCTCGGCCCATTGCTCGGCGGCGTTTTGGTCACATGGGCAAGCTGGCACTGGATTTTCCTCATTAATATACCTATCGGAATTCTCGGGCTTATCTATGCCCGCAAGTACATGCCAAACTTTACGACTCCACGGCGTGGCTTTGATATGACCGGCTTTCTTTTGTTTGGCTTGAGTCTGGTGTGCATTTCTAGCGGGATGGAGTTATTCGGCGAACGCATTGTTGCCAGTTACATCGGTATTCTGACGATATTAAGTGGGCTTGCTCTGCTGGCAGCTTATATCTGGCACGCACGTCGTCACCCAACACCGCTTATCGCTCTGCCGATGTTTCGCACCAGAACTTTCTCTGTAGGGATCATCGGTAATCTCGCGTCACGTCTGGGAACCGGTTGTGTACCGTTCCTGATGCCTTTAATGCTACAGGTCGGTTTTGGCTATTCGGCGTTAATCGCCGGCTGCATGATGGCACCAACGGCAATGGGTTCGCTGCTGGCAAAATCAACCGTAACGCAAGTATTGCGTCGTCTGGGTTATCGGAAAACATTAGTGGGCATCACGCTGATCATTGGCTTACTGATTGGGCAATTCTCATTGCAGTCGCCGGGAATGGAAGTATGGCTGCTCATTTTGCCACTATTTATTCTGGGGATGGCGATGTCCACACAATTCACCGCGATGAATACCATTACGCTTGCCGACCTCACCGATGAAAACGCCAGTAGCGGTAATAGCGTTCTGGCCGTAACACAGCAGTTGGCAATTAGTCTTGGAGTCGCGGTGAGTGCCGCAGTGCTCAGGATCTATGAAGGTATCGACAGCATTAATACCGTCGAGCAGTTCCACTACACATTCCTGACGATGGGTGCTGTAACGTTAGTTTCTGCTCTGGTGTTCTTGCTGTTACGTCCGAAAGATGGGCGCAACATGATCAAACGTTAAACTGAACCGCGTTCCACCAGCTCTGGTGTCAGAAACAGACGTTGTTGTTCCAGGGCGGGTTGCGCCATGCGATGTATCAATACATCAACGGCCAACTCACCCAACTCATCTTTTGGTTGGTGGATAGTCGTGAGCGGTGGCGTCATATATCGGGCAAGTTCGATATCGTCATAACCGACTACCGCCATATCTTGTGGGACTTTAAGCCCTGCCTGATACAACGCGTGATAAGCCCCAACAGCCATTGCATCGTTGCCGGTAAAGACTGCATGCGGTGGCTCTTCCAGTGCAAGAAGTGAATTCATTGCCGTGAAGCCGCCCTGGAATTCAAAGTCGCCAATGATTTCGTAGCCTTCATGGACAGCAAGCCCTGCGCGATTCATAGCCTTTCTATAACCTTCAAGCCGCAACCGCGCTGGCGTTTTATCTTGTGGGCCTGTGATGCAAGCGATGCGGGTATAGCCATTATCGATAAGATGTTGAGTCGCCGTCTCACCGCCAAGCAGCGAGTTGTCCTGAATGACATCGCTTTCGCCTTCAAAAGGCGCCCAGTCCATCATCACAGTCGGAATAGAAGGGTAGCGACTCATAATTTCTGGTGAAGGAAGATGTGTTTCAGTGCACAACAGCAGCAAACCATCGACACGCTTTTGCAGCAGTGTTTCCAGGTTGCGGTTCATGCGCTGCTCATCGCCTTCGGTATTACACAACACCAGGCTGTATCCACGTTCAAAACAGCTCCGTTCAACCCCACGCACCAGCTCAGAATAAAACGGGTTACTACTGGCGGTGATTAACATCCCGATTGTGTGCGTTTGATTGAGCTTGAGGCTACGCGCCAGAGCGGAAGGTGCATAGTTGAGCGTTTTGATTGCAGCATCGACCTTTGCGCGAATGGCATCACTCACGAAACGGTCGTTATTAATGACGTGCGAAACGGTGGAAGTCGAAACCCCGGCCATTTTTGCGACGTCTTTCATGGTGGCCATGATTATCCTTGCTGCTGCAAAAAATCGTCTATTTCATTACGCCACGGCACAGAAGGCTGCGCACCTTTACGCGTCACGGCGATAGCGGCGGCGGCATGAGCAAAACGAATCGCATCAGCCATCGGTTTATCTTCCAGCAATGCGGTGACCAGCGCGCCGTTAAAGGTGTCGCCTGCGGCAATGGTATCCACCGCTTTGACCTTAAAGCCAGCAACGCGCTGCCCTTTACCGTTTTCACTCAGCCAAACACCACGGCTACCGAGCGTAATAATGACGGTTTCAATGCCTTTCGCATGCAGTGCCTGAGCAGCAACCGCAGCGTCGTCGTCATTTTCGACACGAATACCGGTGAGCTTTTCTGCCTCGGTTTCGTTCGGGGTGATCATATCCACCAGCCCGAGCAATTCATCAGATAGCTCACAGGCAGGCGCAGGATTAAGCACAACTTTGGTTTGATGTTGATGGGCAATTTTAGCCGCAGCCAGCACGCTTTGCAGCGGTGACTCAAGCTGCATTAAAAGCACGGAAGCCTCAGCGATTTTCTGATTCTGTTCCGCCACAAGCGCAGGCGTTAATGCCCCATTAGCCCCGGCATGAATGCCAATAACGTTTTCACCAGCGCTATTGACGAAAATTAGCGCAACACCGGTTGAAGCATCTTTAATAGTGCTGATCGGCGAGGTGTCGATGTTGTCACTTGCCAGTTGTTTGCAAACGCGACTGCCCGTGTCGTCGCTACCTACACAGGCAATAAAGGCAATGTCTGCGCCGCTGCGCCCGGCTGCAACAGCCTGGTTCGCACCCTTTCCACCGAACGCCACCTGATACTCTTGCCCGGTCACGGTTTCACCCGGCGTCGGAAAATGTTCGAGGTTAAGGATATGGTCAGCGTTAATGCTGCCCAGGACGACGAGCTTGCCTTTAGTTTTCATATTTATCAGTCCAGTTAAGTGCGCCACCCCAGATTAGTGAGTGGCGCGATGCCCTGCTTTTCTTATGTCGTCTTATTTAGTAACCAGCTTCAGTTCAACCGGGATTTTGGAGTCGACTTTTTCGCCTTTCAATACTTTGTCGGCAGTTTCTACCCCGATAACGCCAATCTGGTCAGCCATCTGTGCAACGGTCGCACCCAGTTTGCCGCTTTCTACTGCTTTCACACCGTCAGCGGTACCGTCGAAGCCCACCACCAGAACGTCGGATTTACCGGCAGTTTGCAGTGCGCGCAATGCGCCCAACGCCATTTCGTCATTCTGAGCAAATACTGCCTGCACGTCTGGATGCGCAGTCAGCAAGTTCTGCATCACGTTCAGGCCTTTAGTTCGGTCGAAGTCAGCAGGCTGGCTCGCCAGAACAGTGAATTTGTGGGCAGCTGTCGCTTGTTTGAAGCCTTCGCCACGTTCACGCGCAGCAGATGCACCCGCGATACCTTGCAGTTCGATAACTTTCGCACCTTCACCCAGTTTCTTAGCAATGAAGTCACCGGCCATTTTGCCACCAGCCACGTTATCAGAAGCAATGTGGCTGACCACGGTGCCCTGGTTTGCCATACGGTCGAGGGTAATCACAGGGATTTTAGCCTGGTTGGCCATTTTCACCGCGTTGCCTACCGCATCGGAATCGGTTGGGTTGATAAGCATCAGTTTGGTACCGCGAACCGTCAGATCCTGCACGTTTGCCAGCTCTTTCGCCGGGTTGTTTTGCGAATCCAGCACGATCAGGTTGTAGCCCAGTTTGTCGGCTTCTTTTTGTGCGCCGTCCTTCAGTGAAACGAAGAACGGGTTATTCAGCGTGGAGACCACCAGCGCGATGGTGTCTTTGGCCATTGCGTTGGCGCTAACGGTGGCACTCAGTGCAACAGCAGAAACCAGGGTAGCCAGCTTTTTCATATTCATATTCAGATGTCCTGTAGGGTTATGATTGTTACTGCTTTTTGTTGTCCACCAGCACCGCCAGTAAAATAACCACTGCTTTGACGATCATCTGGTAATAAGAAGAAACACCTAATAAATTCAGCCCGTTGTTCAGGAAGCCTAAGATCAGCGCACCAATCAGCGTCCCAACAATACGCCCTTTCCCGCCAGCAAGGCTTGTGCCGCCCAGAACCACCGCCGCGATAGCATCCAGCTCATAGCCGGTACCCGCCGTGGGTTGTGCGGAAGAAAGACGCGCCACTTCGATGATCCCGGCCAAAGACGCCAGCAGACCGCAAAGTGAGTAAACGATAATTTTGACTTTGTTAACGCTGATGCCGGACAAACGCGTCGCCGCTTCGTTGCCGCCCAGGGCATAGATATAACGGCCCAAACGCGTGTGGTGCAGCATGTACCACGCCGCGAGGAACACAACGCCCATAATCCACACCGGCGTAGGAATCCCCAGCGGACGGCCAATACCAAACCAGCCAAACACATCAGCGTTGTCAGAGAATCCGGTATTTACTGGGCTACCGTTGGTGTAAACCATGGTGACGCCGCGCAGTAAAAGCATCATCACCAGCGTGGCGATAAACGCCTGAACGCGCCCTTTGGCGACAATCACACCGGTTACTGCACCAATTGCGGCACCGAGTGCCAGCGCACCTGCAACCGCCACCAGTGCATTCACTTCTAAACCGACAATCGAGGCGGCGACCGCACCCGTCAGCGCCAGTAAGGAACCGACGGACAGGTCAATCCCGGAAGTCAGAATAACCAGCGTCATCCCCACCGCCATAATGGCGTTCACTGAGGTTTGTTGCAGGATATTGAACAGGTTATTAACCGTGAAAAAGTTCGGGCTCAGGCTCGAAACAATCGCAATCAGCACCAGCAGAGCGATAAGGGATTTTTGTTCTAACAGCCACGCTTTAGTGAACCAGCGACGGCCAGGAATAGCTTGGGTACTCATTTTACAGACTCCTGATTCACGCGATTTAGCTTGCCGACGGCTGCCGCCATTAAGATTTCCTGAGTCGCCTCTTCACGGGTAAATTCCCCGCCGAGATGCCCCTCGTGCATCACCATGATTCGGTCACTCATGCCGAGCACTTCCGGCATTTCGGACGAAACAAGAATGATGCTCAACCCATCGGCTTTGAACTGATTGATTAACTGATAAATTTCTTTTTTCGCCCCAACGTCTACGCCACGCGTCGGCTCATCAAGAATTAATACTTTCGGGCGTGTCATCAGGCCACGGGCTATGGCGACCTTTTGTTGGTTGCCGCCAGAAAGCAGGCCAATCGGCTGTTCCATTGATGGCGTTTTGACGTTGAACAAACGGATAAAGTCCTGCACCGCTTGCTGTTCATCTTTATGTTTCAGGCTGCCGCCGTTATGGCTGAAATAACGCAATGCGGTGAGTGACATGTTCTCTTTAACCGACATGCCGAGCACCAGCCCGTCACGCTTACGGTCTTCAGAGATATACACAATGCCATTTGCCAGCCCATCCTGCGGCGAACGCGTCACCACTTCGCGGCCTTCAAGTGCCACATAACCGCCAGTACGCGGCAATGCGCCATACAACACTTTCATGAGTTCGGTGCGACCCGCGCCCATCAAACCGGCCACACCGAGAATCTCACCTTTGCGCAAAGTAAAACTGACGTCATGTACGCCAGGTCCGGAAAGGTTATCGACCCGCAAAAGGATTTCGCCAGGTTGTTTATCCAGACGAGGATATTGCTCTTCCAGTTTGCGCCCGACCATCATTTCGATAAGCGAATCTTCAGTCAGCGTTGCCACTTCACGCTCGGCAATGAACTGTCCATCGCGGAAGACGGTCACGTCATCGCAAATCTCGAAGATCTCTTTCATGCGGTGGGAAATATAGACAATGCCGCGCCCCTGAGCTTTCAGCTCGCGGATCACGCGGAATAAAGAGTCAGTTTCGGTATCGGTTAGCGCATCGGTCGGTTCATCCATCACGATGACTTTTGACTCGAAGCTCAGCACCTTGGCGATTTCGACCATTTGCTGATCGCCAATCGACAAATCGCCCACCAGCTTCTGGCTGTTAAAGCGCAGGTTGAGCTTAGCGAGTAATTTATCGGCCTCGGCATACATCGTTTTCCAGTCGATTTTGCCGAAGCGGTTAACAAATTCGCGGCCCAGGAAGATGTTTTCCGCAATGCTGAGCTGCGGGATCAGGTTGAGTTCCTGGTGAATAATACCGATGCCAGCTTCCTGTGAGGATTTAGGGCCATTAAAAGTGGTTTCTTTGCCCAGCCATAACAGCGAACCCGCATCACGCTGATAGATGCCAGTCAGCACTTTCATCATGGTGGATTTGCCTGCGCCGTTTTCACCCACCAGCGCCATCACGCGCCCTGTGTACACATTCAGCGCTGCACCAGAAAGGGCTTTTACGCCAGGGAACGATTTATCGATACCTTTTAATTGCAGTAACGGTTCCATGCCGGCCTCAGAAAGTTACGCCAGCACAGAGAATGATATTCGCATACGGGGAACACTCCCCGCTGCGAATAACCGCATGACTATCAGCGGTGTGCTGCTTGAACTGCTCATGACTGATGTAACGAATAGAAATGGTGTTTCCCTGGTGTTGTTGCAGTTGCTCGATGTGCTTGAGCAACGTTTCATGGAGTTGGGGATTATGTTGTTTAATTTCCGAAGCTAAGATCGCAGCTTCAACCTGCATCTCTTGCGTTACGACTTCAACGACCTGCATAAAACCCGGTACGCCGTGAGTCAGTGCCAAATCAATACGCGGTGTATTGCGTGGAATGGGCAACCCGGCATCGGCAATCACCAGCGTGTCGGTGTGGCCAAGACGGGAAATAACGGACGAGATGTCAGCGTTGAGAACAGTACCTTTCTTCATTTTCTTACTCCACTAGCGAAACGTTTCGCTGAGATGAAGTGTAGGAAAAGGTGTGTGGATAAAACAACCATGAAGTTATGAAAATGTGATCGCTATCGAAACGTTTCGCTGACTTGTTTCACGACGAGGCAAATGAGAGCGCGCGCAATCAAACAGGTAAAAAAAACGCCCCTTCGATTGAAGAGGCGTTAGCTTTATATCTCGACCTGAGTACCCAATTCAATGACCCTGTTTGGCGGGATTTCGAATTGGTCCGGCGCACGCAAGGCGTTGCGTTGCAGCGCGAGGAACAGTTTGCCACGCAGGCGCAGATACCATGGACGTTTACCGATGATCAGTGACTCATGCGACATAAAGAACGATGTCTCCATCATTCGGCAACTTAGCCCTTCCAGGCCACAGCGGTGGAATACCTCTTCCACGTTTGGCGTTTCACGCCAGCCGTAGCTTGCCACCACTCGCCAGAAGGTTGGCGAAAGCTGTTCAATCGAAACACGCTTCACGTTATGAACGTATGGCGCATCTTCGGTTCGCAATGTCAGCAACACTACGCGCTCATGCAACACTTTGTTGTGCTTGAGGTTATGCAGCATCGCAAATGGAATCACGTTCAATGCACGGGACATATAAACCGCAGTCCCAGGCACACGTACCGGCGGTGATTTCTCCAGAGAAGCAATCATCGCTTCCAGTGAATTACCATGTTCATGCATGCGGCGTAGCAGGCGGAAACGCTCGCTTTTCCAGGTCGTCATAATGATAAACATCACCAACGCCAGGCAGAGTGGCAACCAACCACCAGAGAAAATCTTAACGGCATTGGCAGAGAACAGCGGAATGTCGATAAACAGGAACCCAGCGCCCATCAGCAATACCCCAATCTTATTCCAGTGCCAGTTTTTGCGTGCCACGGTACAAGAAAGGATTGAGGTCAACACCATGGTGCCGGTGACCGCAATACCATATGCCGCCGCCAGGTTGCTCGAATGCTCGAAGCTAACAATCACAATCACCACAGAGATATAGAGGAGCCAGTTAATCGCTGGCACATAAATCTGCCCGGATTCCATTTCCGAGGTGTGGATGATGCGCATTGGCGACAAGTAACCGAGACGCACAGCCTGGCGAGTCAACGAGAACACCCCCGAGATCACCGCCTGAGAGGCAATAACCGTCGCCAGTGTTGCCAGAATCATCAGCGGGATCAGCGCCCAGTCTGGTGCTAATAAGAAGAACGGGTTTTTTATCGCTTCAGGCGTTTTCAGCAGCAATGCACCCTGGCCGAAGTAGTTCAGAACCAGTGACGGCAGAACCACGGAGAACCACGCAATACGAATCGGGAACTTACCGAAGTGGCCCATATCCGCGTACAGCGCTTCAACGCCAGTAATAGAAAGAACCACTGCGCCAAGAGCAAAGAACGAAACGGTTTTGTATTCGAGGAAGAAATGCACCGCCCATGCCGGATTCAGTGCCTGAAGCACTTCCGGGTTAGCGATAATGCTGCGCGCACCTAATACCGCCAGCACCAGGAACCACAGCAACATCACGGGAGCAAACAATTTGCCCACCATGCCGGTACCGTGTTTCTGAATCATAAACAGCAGTGTCAGGACAATTATCGACAGCGGAACGATATAGGCGTCAAGCTGCGGCGCGGCTATCTCAAGCCCTTCAATGGCCGACATCACCGATATTGCCGGAGTGATAACCACCTCACCATAGAAGAAGCTGCCACCGATCAATCCCATGATCACCAGCACCGACGTCATTCTTGCCGATGTATTACGGCCAGCCAAAGACATTAGCGTCAAAATACCGCCTTCACCGGCGTTATCTGCACGCATCACAAAGGTCAGGTATTTAACCGAAACGACTAAAATCAGCAGCCAGAAAATCAGAGATAAAAAGCCAAATACGGCGTCACGTTCAACACCAAATCCAAATTGACCAGACAGACATTCTCGAAGGGTATAAAGCGGGCTAGTACCGATATCGCCGTACACTACCCCAATTGCAGCCAGCGTTATCGCAGGCAATGATTGTTTATTATCAGCGCTCATAGACTAATCTTTTGTTGGAATCCCGAAAGCGTGTGCTTAGTCCCTTGGCCCACAAAAAGGCGCACAGTATGCACGATAATCAAGTAAATCGTACCCCTAAATACAACTGGCTTAATTTATGTCAGGGAAAAAAGAGCCGATCATCAATCCATTAACGATAATATATACTCGCTTTCCCAATCAGTGGTCACCGCGTAAGGATGCAATGCTAATTATGGCTCAATCACATTTATTGGCTGAAAGAATTTCACGACTCAGCCAGGCTCTGGAAAAAGGATTGTTTGAACGCCAACACGCAGTGCGCCTTTGCTTACTGGCAGCACTTAGCGGTGAAAGCGTGTTCTTGCTTGGCCCTCCGGGGATTGCCAAAAGTTTAATTGCCCGCCGTTTGAAGTTTGCGTTTCAGCACGCGCGCGCCTTTGAATACCTGATGACTCGCTTTTCCACCCCTGAAGAAGTATTTGGGCCATTATCGATTCAGGCTTTAAAAGATGAAGGCCGCTATGAGCGTTTGACTGCCGGTTATCTGCCAGAAGCGGAAATCGTGTTTCTCGATGAAATCTGGAAAGCCGGCCCCGCCATTCTCAATACCCTGCTAACTGCCATAAACGAACGTCGTTTCCGCAATGGCGCGAGCGAAGACAAAATCCCCATGCGTTTGCTGGTAGCGGCATCCAATGAACTGCCCGAAGCAGACAGCAGCCTGGAAGCATTGTATGACCGTATGCTGATCCGTCTGTGGCTCGACAAAGTGCAGGACAAAGGCAATTTCCGTTCCATGCTCACCAGTCAGCATGATGAGAACCACAACCCGGTTCCGGAAAACCTGCAAATCACCGACGACGAGTATTTCCAGTGGCAGCAAGAAATTGGCACCGTGGCGTTGCCAGATAATGTATTTGAGCTGATATTCACCTTGCGCCAGCAACTCGAGAACGCTGCAGGCGCACCTTATGTTTCTGATCGACGCTGGAAAAAAGCCATTCGCCTGCTGCAAGCCAGCGCCTTCTTTAGTGGCCGCAATGCCGTCGCACCGATTGATTTGATCCTGCTTAAAGATTGCCTGTGGCATGACTCCGCTGCGATGAATTTGATGCAGCAACAGCTTGAAATATTGATGACCGGACACGCATGGCAGCAGAATTCAATGCTGGCTAAATTGGCAGCCATCGTACAGCGCCGCATTCAGTTGCAACAACAGCATAGCGACCGCGAAGCCATCACTGTGACCAAACAAGGTGGGATGTTCACTCGCCGCCCGCAGTACCAGCTACCAGAAAACCTTACCGGCGAAACGCTGACGTTGCTGCTTCAGCAACCGCTAAAACTGCACGACATCGAAGTTGTCCACGTGTCTATTTCCCGTGAAGCCTGTGCGCAATGGCTAATAAAAGGTGGAGAACTGCGTGGCAAACTCAATGGCATCGGTTTTGCCCAGGTACTGAATATGGAAGTCGACTCCAGCCAGCATCTGGTTCTGCGCGACATTAGCCTGCAAGGCACACGGCTGGTGATGCCGGGTAAACAGCAACAAGCGATGCCGGAGGAGATCAAACAACAATTCGAAGCCCTGGAAGCCACCCTCCACCAACAACATGAACGTTTTAACGATCAACAAAAATGCCTGTTTATCAATAATGAATGGCTAGGAAAAATAGAAGCCAGCCTGCAAGAAGTTGCAAAACAAATTAAGCAGGCGCGGCATTAATGCTCAGTGTTGAGACACTGGATCTCATCCTCGCGATTAGCGAGGGAGAATTAATAGAAGAGATCATTATCACGCTGCTGGCTGGACCGCAGTTAGCCATGTTCTTTGAGAAATTCCCACGCCTGAAAAACGCCGTAACCAAAGATATCCCACGCTGGCGCGAGTTATTAAAAGCGCGCTTGCAGGACACTTTAGTGCCCCAAGAACTGGCTCGCGAAGTCATCTGCTATCAGGAAAGCCAATTACTTTCTACCAGCCAGTTATCCGCAAAACTTCCCGAAATTTTACTTCTGCTGAAAAGTGTCGATTCACCATTTTACGGACAGGCACAAACGCTGGTGGAGGAAATGCCGCACCTGACAGCCGCGCAACATACGCTGTTTCTGCAACGCTGGCGCTTGAGTCTGGTGGTTCAGACCACATCGTTTAACCAACAGTTGCTGGAAGACGAGCGTGAACAACTGCTCGCGGAAGTGCAACAGCGCCTGGCACTCAGCGGTCAGCTTGAACCTGTTCTGGTCGACAGCGATAACGCTGCGGGCAGGCTTTGGGATATGAGTGCCGGTGCGCTGAAACGCGGGGATTATCAGCTCATCGTCCAGTACGGTGATTTTCTTGCCAGCCAGCCGGAATTACTGAAACTGGCTGAGCAACTTGGGCGATCTAAAGAAGCGAAAGCGGTGCCGAGAAAAGATGCGCCGACTGAGACCTGGCGCATGCTGGTGCGTGAGCCCGCCACCGTTCCTGAACAGGTTGATGGCCTACAGCGTAGCGATGACATTTTGCGTTTGCTGCCACCGGAGTTAGCCACGCTGGGCATCAGTGAACTGGAATTCGAGTTCTACCGTCGGCTGGTGGAAAAACAATTGCTGACTTACCGATTGCATGGCGACTCATGGCGCGAGAAAGTCGTTGAACGCCCTGTTGTTCACCAGAAATTTGATGAACAGCCGCGCGGACCGTTTATTGTTTGCGTTGATACGTCCGGTTCAATGGGTGGTTTTAACGAACAATGCGCCAAAGCTTTTTGCCTGGCACTGATGCGCGTGGCGCTGGCAGATAACCGCCGCTGTTTCATCATGCTGTTTTCCAGCGAAGTGGTGCGTTATGAAGTGTGTGGCGCAGATGGCATAGAACAGGCGATCCGTTTTCTGAGCCAGCGTTTCCGTGGCGGCACGGATCTCGCCAGCTGTTTCCGGGCGATCGCAGAAAAAATGCAGGGCAGTGAATGGCATGATGCCGATGCGGTGGTCATTTCTGACTTTATCGCGCAGCGCCTGCCTGACGAGGTGGTGGCGCAGGTAAAGGATCTCCAGCGTATTCATCAACATCGTTTCCATGCAGTGGCGATGTCGACACACGGCAAACCCGGCATCATGCGCATTTTCGATCATATCTGGCGCTTTGATACCGGGATGCGTAGCCGCCTGCTGCGTCGCTGGCGGCGTTAATCTTTACAGCAGTGACGCAACCTTCGCGTGGATTTCAGAAGGCCATACACCGCACTGAACCTGGCCGATGTGCGGCTGTTGCAGCATCAGCATGACTAAACGAGATTGACCAATACCACCGCCAATAGTTTGCGGCATTTCGCCTTTCAGCAGCGACTGATGCCACTCGAGTTGCAAACGATCGTCATCACCGGTGACTGCCAGCTGGCGTTTTAGCGTTTCAGCATCCACACGGATCCCCATAGAAGACAGCTCAAATGCGTCTTCCAGAAGCGGGTTCCACACCATAATGTCGCCGTTCAAGCCTTTGAAATCGCCCAGGCTTGCCGTTGACCAGTCATCATAATCTGGCGCACGAACATCATGACGTTTGCCATCCGCCAGCTTACCGCCAATACCAATCAGGAAAACTGCGCCCAGCTCTTTGGCAATCGCACGTTCGCGGCCTTTGGCATCAAGGCTCGGGAAACGCTGCTGTAATTCTTCGCTATGAACAAAATGGATTTGTTCAGGCAGGAAAGGGGTCAAACCGTACTGTTCGCTCACTGCGGCTTCCGTAGCTTTCATTGCCGCCCAGATGCTTTCTACAGTTTGCTTTAGTGTTCCGAGATGACGCTCTCCTTCGCCCATAACGCGCTCCCAATCCCACTGATCGACATACACAGAGTGGATCGGGGTCAAACGGTCTTCATCGGGACGAAGGGCTTTCATGTGCGTGTAAAGCCCTTCGCCCGCGCTGAAGTCATGCTGGCCGAGTGTTTTTCTTTTCCATTTAGCCAGCGAATGCACCACTTCAAACTGCGCTTCAGGCAAAGTTTTCACTTTGACCTGCACGGCTTTCTCGCAACCAGACAGATTGTCCTGAGTCCCGTCACCCACGCGGCTAAGAATCGGAGCCTGGACTTCCATAAGACCAAGCTTTTCTTCCAGTTGACGGGAGAAGTGGGACTTAACAAAACTAATCTGGCGTTGTTTAGCGATGTAGGCAGTTTTCATGGCTTTCTCTTTATTGTGTTGTTTTACTGACGATGATTAAGCAACAAACACGGCATAACATTCAATAATCAACAATAAAAAAGCCTTACTGGTTTTCAATCGACTAATTTAAGGCTATAAAATCTGAACTATCGTTACTAATCATAGGAAAAAGTGATGGATAATTATCAGATCGACAATCTCGATCGCGGCATTCTTGACGCATTAATGGCAAATGCCCGTACCGCGTATGCAGAACTGGCTAAGCAATTCGGCGTTAGCCCAGGCACAATCCATGTGCGTGTCGAGAAAATGAAACAAGCCGGGATTATTACTGGCGCACGCATTGATATCAGCCCAAAACAGCTGGGTTACGACGTTTGCTGCTTTATCGGCATCATTTTAAAGAGTGCAAAAGATTATCCTTCTGCGCTGGCAAAACTGGAAAGCCTGGAAGAAGTCACTGAGGCGTACTACACAACGGGGCACTACAGCATCTTTATTAAGGTGATGTGTCGATCTATAGATGCCCTTCAACAGGTACTTATCAACAAGATCCAAACAATTGATGAAATTCAGTCCACTGAAACGTTGATCTCCCTCCAGAACCCGATCATGCGTACCATCAAGCCCTAAGCGTTATTTTTAATACCCATATTATCCACAGGTAGATCGCAGGCGTTACACAGCGTACAATGCCCATCGTTTCGAAAAGGTGGACAGCAATGACAGAAGTTACTCTGATTAGCGGCAGTACCCTGGGCAGTGCCGAATATGTGGCTGAACATCTGGCTGAAAAGCTCGATGAAGCGGGTTTTAGTACTCAAACGCTGCATGGGCCATTGTTAGAAGATCTGCAAACCAGTGGAATTTGGCTGATTGTCTCTTCTACTCATGGAGCAGGAGATCTTCCTGATAATCTGCAACCTCTGTTTGACGCTATAAATGAAGAACGCCCGGATCTGAGTGCCCTTCATTATGGTGCAGTCGGGATTGGTAGTCGTGAATACGACACTTTTTGCGGCGCGATCGAGAAACTCGACACCCTTTTGACCGAGTGCGGAGCTAAAAGAATTGGCTCTTTACTGAAAGTGAACATCCTTGATCACGATATTCCTGAAGATCCAGCCGAGATTTGGGTCGGATCATGGAAGAATTTACTCCAGGATTTGTAAAGATCTCACTTTTATCTGTGTATAAGTATGCTTAAAACCTTGGGTTAAGCAGTAGTTATCCCAATAACAACTCCTGTTCACTTTTTGAGTTGTGCATAAGTACCCGTTTTGATCCCAGCTTATACTGCGTAGGA
>NZ_JAHWLU010000113.1:0-15859 GCF_022134725.1 Buttiauxella sp. S19-1 | reverse complement strand
CATTACAATAATATAATTAACAATTCCTTTGCATTATAGAAATAATAAAATTAAAGTAGCGCCATTGTTAATTATCTGATTCTCCTGGAGCGCATCATGCTTAAAGCTGAAATGATCGAAAAACTTAACGAACAAATGAATCTTGAGCTTTACTCTTCCCTGCTTTATCAACAAATGAGTGCCTGGTGCAGCTACCATAGCTTCGAAGGTGCAGCCGCTTTCCTGCGTCGCCATGCCCAGGAAGAGATGGAACACATGCAACGCCTGTTTGCTTATTTAACAGATACCGGAAGCTTGCCACGCATCAATGCAATTCCTGCACCAGACCAGGATTACGATTCACTGGATAGCCTGTTTAACGCCACCTACGAACACGAACAGTTAATTACCCGTAAAATTAATGAACTGGCGCATGCGGCGATGACCTCTCAGGACTACCCAACCTTTAATTTCCTGCAGTGGTATGTTTCTGAACAGCATGAAGAAGAAAAACTGTTTAAATCTGTGCTGGATAAATTAAGTCTGGTCGGTAAAAGCGGTGAAGGCTTGTATTTCGTTGATAAAGAACTTTCTACACTAGATACTCAAGCTTAATAATAGCTAACCGGTAAGCATGCCTTATGTTTACCGGTTTTCATTAACCAGATCATCTCTTGCTCTCCTCAATATTCTCTCGCTGATTTTCTCTCGTCAGGCATCTTATTAATCGCCTCAGTTATCTGATAACTATTTGTTCATCAAGATCTTTCCCACAGCAAAGTTTGCCATGATCGCTTGTAACCTCAAATAGGCATTTTTAAGAAAGGCGAATATTGCATGAGCGTCTATACTGCAAAACAGCAGCATTTCGTTGTTTGCTATCGGCGACAGCTAAGCCCAACTCAGCGGGCGGCAGTTAGCCAGAAAGCGGCATTGCGTCTCTTTGGTTACTATTTCTTACCGTAATTATAACCTTAAGCATGACTTATAATTTAAAATAGTACCTGTCATTTTCTTCCTGCATCTGGTGATTACTAACATGGACAAGATGATAAATGTTTAACAAAAACAATAAATTAATTAAAAAGTTATTTTTCCATGAATCATGGGACATCATGATCATTAAAAATGATACACATTCGTTTCCTGATAATACTCTGGATATTCTCAGCAATTCCAAAGCACAACTGCTTAATAAAAAATACACTTTCCAGGCCGACCCTTTTATTATCGAAAAAGACGATAAGCTGTATGTCTTCTATGAAGCATTTAGTTTCCTGAACTCTAAGGGATTCCTGAAGTGCCGTATTCTGAATAACCAACTGGAAGAGCTAGAAGATATCAAACTGGAAGGTTTTGACGATTTGAAATGTCACCTGTCATTTCCTTTTATGTTTAGCTCAGGCGACAAACTGTATATGATTCCGGAGTCATCAGAGAGAAAGGAAGTCATTCTTTTTCAATCTATTGAATTCCCTGATCGTTGGGAAAAAGTAAAAGTATTACTTTCCAACGTCGAATATACCGATAATGTTCTCTTCACTCATGAGGGAACCCACTATCTTATTTCTACGACTCTGGATAACGATATTGTCATTCATACAGCAAGGGACTTATTCGGTGAGTGGGAAAAAATAAAACCCTCATTAACATTATGTAACCGCCACCATCGTGGTGCCGGAACCCCCTATTCCATCGATGACAAACTTTATATTCTAACCCAAGAGTGTCATTTAGGTTTTTATGGTAAGTCCGTTTATATCAAAGAGATAGTTAATTTAAGCCCTTTGATTTTTGAAGAGAAACTTGTTGCTAATATTGTTCCAACAATCAATCAAAGCGCAGGTATTCATACTTTAAATTTCACAAATGATTATATTGCCTATGATACTAAAAATTTGACATTCAGCCTGTTATCGCCGTTAAAAAAGATTTTCTTTAAGTGTTTTGTTAAATACAGGAAGCATTTTTTTGCCTGAAACACCAGATGAATGGCTGGTTGATTGCTGATACTATTGAACGACTTGACTGAGGGTCACATCAAAACGCGCATTTTGTAATCTTAATCTGGAGATACTATGGCAATTCTTGTAACTGGTGGTGCTGGTTATATTGGCTCACATACCGTTCTGGCATTACTGGAAAGAGGTGATGATGTCGTCGTTATAGACAATCTCTCTAACTCGTCTAAAACATCTTTGGAGCGGGTGACAGAATTAACCGGGAAAGTACCAACATTATATGTTGCCGATATTTTAGACAAACAAGCGCTAAAAGAGATCTTCTCAAAACACAACATATCCGATGTTATTCATTTTGCTGGTTTAAAATCCGTAGGCGAATCAGTCAGAAAGCCGCTGGAATATTATGAGAACAATGTCGTTGGGACGCTGATTTTGCTCAATGAGATGTTACGCGCTGGTGTCAATAGCCTTATCTTCAGCTCTTCCGCAACGGTATACGGTAACCCCGAAAAAGTACCACTAAGCGAAGAGTGCCAAGTCGGTGGTACGACTAACCCATACGGGACGTCGAAATTAATGGTTGAGCAGATTTTGCGTGATTTTTCGCATGCACAACCTGAGTTCCGCATTACTTGCTTACGCTATTTCAACCCGGTTGGTGCGCATGCTTCAGGGCGTATTGGTGAAGATCCCAACGGTATTCCTAACAACCTGGTTCCATATATTTCTCAGGTGGCAATCGGAAAGCTCGAATGTCTGTCGGTATTCGGCAACGATTACCCAACGCCGGATGGAACCGGGGTTCGTGATTATATTCATGTTCTGGATCTGGCAAGCGGGCACCTGGCGGCGTTAGACCATAAAGCTGAGGGTTCACCATTCAAAGCCATCAACCTGGGGACCGGTGTCGGCTATTCCGTTCTTGACCTGATTAAGGCTTTTGAAAAGGCCGCACAAACGAAAATTAACTATCAAATCGTCGCCAGAAGACCGGGTGATGTGGCGGAATGTTGGTCAGATTCTTCCTTAGCCAAACAAGAACTGGGGTGGATCGCGACCCGTTCACTTGATGAAATGATGCGTGATACCTGGAACTGGCAGAAAAATAACCCGAACGGCTTTGGTTCTTAGCCGTCATAGCTTCAATACCCACAATAATTCAAGTTGCATCGCGGCGGCAAGAGAGCGAGTCCCGATGAGCTTACTAAAGTAAGTGATTCGGGCTCGTGAACGCAGCCAACAAAGATGCAGCTTGAAGAATGAAGGATATTATTGAGCGCGGACCTTCGACACCCGATACCAACCGTCACTCTGTTTGCCTTCGTTAGCCAGATTAATTCTCGCCTTGCCTTGAGAGTCCAGCATCGCCACCTCGATATAATACTGCCCATTCGCTAAAGCCACAGGCAGTGACAGACGATAACTCAGTGAACGCTCGCCTGGCAGCCAGCTGCGAATGTCATCGGATGTTTTCCCTTGGGCGATAACTTTGTTCGTATTATTTACCAGGCGATACACCACATCATATTTCAGGTAACTCGGTGCAATGCCATCATTCGCCCACTGGCTATTCAGCGTCAGGGTACTGCCTCTGGTGACCATAGAATCATGGCTTAACGAGACTAAACGGAAACGATAACCCAGTTTTGTCAGCGCGTTATCGACGATGGCTCGATACATCACCGGCACTTCACTCGACTTCAGATTAATCGTGCTGGCATGTTTCTCTATGGCCCAGTCAAATGTTCGTTGCACTTCTTCACGGGTATAGTGCTGTACTGTTTTCCACTCCGTCATATGACCGCAGATCTCAAAACTTATCGGCGAGCGTTTCCAGGCATCGTTAAAGCCGGAATATGCCGCCTGGGCTGCCTCTAAGCGCGGAGGATAATCATCTTCCATGAGATTCCAGGTTGTGGAAAAGTTCCGCCAGTCCCCAAGACAGTCAGCGCGCCAGCCTGCACCTCGCCTCACTGCACTCGCGAGATTTTCGTTACCGGCAATCAGCATAATTTTTGGCGTTTTAGGAAATGCTGTGAAGTGCATTTTAACGTACTTTTCTAGTTGGGCTGGCGTGTAGCGTTCTTCAAGGGGCGGCAAGGAAGGGAAGTTGCTGTTATGCCATTCGCCCCAGGAGCCCACCATGCCGATATCGATGTAAGCAAGATTCTCATTACCGTCGTAGCGTTTACCGAAGGCATTCAGCAGGCGCTGGCTGTATTCAAGAAAAATAGGGTCATCTAAATTCGGCGCGAAGGTTTTTCTATCGGGTGTCCAGACTCCTTTCACCCCTTTTCTGATCAACCAGTCAGGAATTTTGCTCCCGCTCTCGGGGCCATCCAAAACCATAACCCGCAATCCGACATTCATCGCCGGTTGATGCGCCGCCGCAAACCTGAAAGCATCATCGACCAGTGCAAAATTATACTGCCCTTCTACCGGCTCAAGCTCAGACCAGTAAAAACGCTCGTATTCAATCCCGGTATCAGGATATTGCGCGGGCGTCAGTTGTTGCCCAAAACCTTGATGAAAACTGGCGATTCCCGTTCCGGGATTGGTGATGGGGCCTGACAGTGCCTTTGGCGTTACAACTGTCGTCGGTACGGCGATTACCGCCCCCGGAAAAACCATGCACATCAGTGAAACTAACGTTTTCATATTCATAGTCTTTCCTGCTTCTGTTGGGGCGTTAACTTCCCAGGATCAGTTACTTCGCAAGCTGAGCCACCAATCCCAAATCCCGACGTGGAAATTACGAAACAGGTCGATTCCCACAGCGGATTTGATCATGTAGAGAGTTAAGAATAGACACAAAATGGCGAAAACTGCGCCACAAAGAATCAGCAACGTCACAACGATACGCACCAGCGTCGATTCTTTACGTAACCGTTTGCGGAAATCTCTTCCCAACAAAAAGACCATGTAGTAGCGCGTCCCAAAAAAGGGAAAGCTTTTACGAATATCGATCCGATGGTGCGACGAGAGCGTGATAGAAACGATCGCGTTCTCTATCTCCTGCTTTTGCTCAGCAGTGAGCTGCGCCTGAGTTTGTTCATCAAGCACTTCATAGAATCTGTCGATGACGATTGGGCGTCGAGTAGAATTCGTCAAATTTAACCTATTGATTTATCTATTGAATGGTAGACACTTACCGTGTTCCTGGCAATCTCACGCCAGTCGTAGGTTTGCAGAAATTTGCTGTAATCCGCACTAGCCAACCCACGTTTTTCGTTAATTTTTTCAGCTAAATCAAGCACGTTACCGACTTTAAAATAGGCATCTGCGGGCAACCCGACTTCCAGATTTGCCGGAATATCACTCACCACAGCAGGCAATGAATAAGACATAGCTTCCAGCAGCGCTATAGGTAATCCTTCGTGATACGACGGCATGATAAATAACTTAGCCTGAGAAAATACCACCTTCAGTGCGTCACCTTTTAAAAAACCGGTCAGAATGACATTCGGGGTTTTTATCGCTAATTCCTTCAGGCGCATGCTGTAATCAGAAGGATGATCCGCATCGCCAACCAAAACTAATGGCTCGGACGCCCCTGATTGCTGGTAGGCAGTAATTAAATCATGAAACCCTTTCTCTTCCACAAAACGCCCCACCGCAACAAGATAATTCTTAGGCTTCAGGGCATAACGGTCGAGTGTTTTATGAATCATCTCCGGGGCCTGCGTTTGCGGAATATTTACGCCGTTATAAATCAGATGAGCATCCATGCGACCATGTTTTTTCTGAATCAGTTGATTAATCACTTCAGAAATAACGATCACTTCATTGGCATAATTAACCGCAAACTTTTCACCTAATAAGAGAGCCTGTTTTGCAACTCGGCCCCACTTCTGGCGTTCATAATCAGGACCGTGATGGGTAAACACCACTTTCTTACCCAGTAAACGTAGCAGTGGCACTACCAGGCCCGGCCCGATGGCATGCACATGAACAATAGTGGATTTATCAAAACAGGTCTTAAACGCAGCCAAAACGGAATGAACAATGGCTTCCAGTGAGCGTTTTTTAGGTGCCCATAGCGCCACGGTTTCCACATTTTTGTACTGCGACTTACTGTAACCAACATACGGAGCGCGAGCGATAACACAAATATCCACATCAAACTGTTCTTTGATAGCCGGATAAAGATTTTGGCAATGTGTTTCCACTCCGCCTAACACATCGGGTATGCCACGTGTGCCAATGACAGTAATTTTCCTGGTCATATTAGGGTTTGCTCAACAGTTCTTGGTACAAGTTAAGCAACGCTTCCATATGATTACGCATGGCGTATTTATCACAGAGCCGCTGGTGGGCGTTTAACCCCATGTGGTGTGCTTTATCCGGGTTTTCAGCCAGAAAATCAAGGATATTCGCCAACTCCTGAGCATTGCCCGATTCAAATAATGCACCATCCACACCATCACGTATTTGTTCGGGGATCCCACCAATACGCGAGCCCACAATCGGCCGCGCAAACGACATGGCTTCTAACACCGACATCGAGCAATTTTCATTACATTCAGAAGGCACGACGATCGCGCGCGCATGCTTAATCAATGAGTCTAATCCTTCGCCTTGTTGTACATAACCGAGGAATTCTGCCTGCGGGAATTGCTTCATCAGGTCATGATAGATCGGGCCATGGCCGACTATCTTCAGCGGGATTTTATTACGCATTAGCTCATGAGCCTGCGCTAATGTTTGAATCCCTTTCTCAGGGCTGATACGCCCGACAAACAACAAATAGCCGTGGTCTTCAATACCTTCGAAGGGTTGGCTGTCATCAATGCCATTAACAATCACCTCGATACGTGAATTTGGCAACGTGTGTCTTATGATGCCGCGCAGAAACTCACTGGGTGAAATAATGACGTCAAGAGCCTGATAATTCTTAGCAATATATTGCCAGGTGGCTTCTAAGGTCAGCAGCAAGCTCTTGGATGCTGAACCTTCATAACAGCGATATTTAAACGCATTAAATACTGAGCCCGTAATACAGGCATCGCAAACTTTGCCGTCGCGTAACATGGCGTAGGAAGGACAGGCAATTTTATAATCGTGGGCGGTTAATACCGTTTTACAGCCAAAATCCCGGGCAATTTTAATTATCGATGGGGTCAACTGATGGTAGATGTTGTGAAAATGAACAATATCCGGGCGCTCTTTCTCAAGCAGAGCCTTCATTTTTTTGCAGGCTTCGTTGTTGTGGATAAATTCAATTGCCGTCTTAATCCCGCCGAGCAGGTTACTTCCTTTATGGTAATCGACATTGCTGACAAAATAATCAGCATAGTCAGAGGGGAAATTTTTCTCGTGCTGCATGGAAAAATCAATCACCTCGACGCCTGCTTGTTTCAGCATTTCGCGTTCCTGGAAATAGACAGTTTCCGCGCCACCTTTAATGTAGAAGAACTTGTTTACCAGTAAAATTTTCATCGTGGCCACCTATTCATGAATGACTTTGCTGTCGGGTGGCGTCATAGGATCGCGCACAGGATGAGTCAATCCCTTGATTAATCCCGCAGAGAGTACGGCTAAATTAAGTACACTTTGCAAGCCATTAATTAATGAACGATTTTTTATCGTTTTCAGTATGATAAATGCAATCAGCGGCAATAAAGCCAGCGCGATAATATCAATATTAAAGGTTAATATCGCCACCAGTAATAGCAACATATAGGTCGCAAAAATCATCTCGTTTTTGACCATTTTTATGGCAATGGGCCACCAGGGTTTACCCCAGGCACTGCGTAATAATTCACCTGGCGCTTTGTTATACCCACTGCGCCAACGGTACATCAGCAATTTTAGTGTCGGCATATTGTGCGATGTGTGGCTGAAATAAGGCACATTCAGGCGGTGTAATTTATAACCCGCATCCACTAAACGCATGCCAAGTTCAGCCTCTTCATAGGCATGAAGATTGCGGTTGGTCAGATAGCCAATTTTTTCTATTGCGGTGCGGCGATATAAACCACCGCCCCCTAAATGGTCGCAATCCCCTAGCGGATAAATTTCATGTAGCCGCTGTTTGCGCGATTTAAATTCATAGTTAGAGGCATCATCCATTTCCACCGTTCCCGCAACACCAGCATATTCGGGATGGCTTTGCAGAAAGGTAATAGCGCTATCAATAAATCCTTTTTCCAGCTCCATATCGCCGTCCATCAACAACAAATATTCACCTTCGCTATACAGATAGCCAAGTTGATGGCCAACGCCACAACAGCGATCCGCAGGCTGGGTTAACGACACCACGGTGACCCCTTTATTGCTGGCCAATTGCTGAGTGCTATCGGTTGATAAGCTGTCGGCAACAATAATTTTATGAGGATATTCAGCAATCTGCTGCTGGATACTATCAATCGTTTTTTCAATACACTTGGCTTCGTTAAGTGTTTTAATGCTCACGGAGATAAACGGTTTATGACTCATATTATTGCTCTGCAAAACGATATACGGTTCGACGAATAACCAGACTTGAGCCCAGTGCCAGATAGAAAAGGAATTGGAGCATTGGTGTGATAGTGAGTATCTGACTGTAGGGCAAGCTCAGTAAGCAACTGATAGCAAAAACATTAAATGCAGGCGCAAAACTGAGTAATTGCAGATCCTGTGGGTCTAATTGCTCGCGATCTAACAGAGCTTTAGGTTGCACAATTTTCAGGATGTAGAGAATTAAACCGATAAACAAAAGGGTTCCCACCACGCCCACTTCCCAGAGCAACATACTCAAAGAAGTCGAATCGAGAATTAAATTATAGGTGAGATTCAGGAAGCCTGGCGACACCACACTTCCGCTGTTGGTCGCGTTTAATCCGTAACCAAATAGCGTCCCTGAAAGCCCCCAAAGATCGTTATTTTTTATCCAGAATAGCAGTGTTGTAAACCGCCCCACTTCGCCTGAAGGCAGAATATAGTTTGGGTCAAAAATGTAACTGAGTGAGTTAATAAAAACAGCAAGCGAGCTTTGTGTAGGGTCAGTACCGTAGGCCGTTGAATAACCCGCCGCTAAAATGACAATGGCGAAGGCAATGAGTAATGCCATAGCGGTGAATATCAACAGCAGGGCTTTGATATTCACTTTATTCATGCCTTTTACGAAGCTCGGCATCAACCAAACCCATGCCAGTAATATCGGTGACAACAGAATGACAAATTTCACTTCACCGACAATACACAAGCCAAAACCCAAAATGACATGCAAGGCCATCGATTTAAAACTGGTTAGCCCATGCTTAAATTCGGAGACTTTTAACAACATAATCAGCAGGCAAAACAACCCCATCGCAGCGGTATTCCCGCCTCCCAATGGGTCACCGCCAAAGGTCCCAACCACCGAATCCCATTTATCTTCTTCGCCACGCACCACAACACGCTGGGGTAGAACAAACAGCAATTGATAAAGCACCACCGGAAATTGAGCGTAAAACACCCAATATAAAGAACGTGTGACGCGATAGACCTGCGATTCACGACAAAAGCCTAACAGCAGGCAGAACATCACCAGTGAAAGTGCGATTTCATTTTTAAAACCGACAATCGCGTCAGTCACCCCGGCCTGCAAAATTGTCGATACTCCCGCCATGACCATGAAAATAAGGTACAACGTCAGCACCACGATTTCTTGTTTATCCAACTGCAATTTTTCATAGCGGGTTTGCATCACCAGCAAAATGAACATCAGCAATGTCAGGAAGAATGGGATCCACAGCACCGCTAACACACCCGTGAAGTACTGAACTAACCCGCAGACCATCAGGGTCATGAAAGAGTATGTCTGTAAATAATTCCCAGTGTTGAGATTCATAATACCACCGGCCTGTCTTTCAAAAGATTGGCGCGTTTATTTACCTTGAGATAAATAAACGCATAACGAACGAAAGTCAGTACTGAGAACAGAATAATCGAAGTGGCATAGTCATTATAAAAATAAGGCACTATGACAAACGCAATCAGTACAATCGCTAATTGTTCAAACTGGATACGCAGGAAATAACGGTGCGAACCAAAAATCAGTTCAATCACGGTCAACGGGCACACCGCTAAAGCCGGGAATAAATATGGCAACATGTAGCGTGAAGTGGGAATCGAGTTTATCCAGTCCTCACTAAAGCCCAGGTGCATAACGATGGGATAAAACAGAAACACCCCCAGTGTACACACAACACCCAATACCAGAAGCAGCAAACGGACCTTTTTGTACTCTTCAAAGTTAAAGGTGTTATGCCTGAAATCTATCGACCATTTCGAGAAAATAGCGTTGCGTACCGCATTCCCGACAATCACCACTGGCGCCAGGCAGAAGCGGCTGACAATAGAAAAATAACCCGCAGTCAATGCTGAGAACCAAAAGTTTATCAACATGATAGGCAAGTTACTGTTCGCCATCGCCAGCACTTCCGCACTACCGACTTTAGTGATGTGATGAACGTGCTTACTAAAGAATGCGAGGTTATTTTTGGGGCTCAAATGTGCCAGTTGCACACTACGAATATCGAAAGCACGAAGAATGCAGCCAATAGTCAACACCATCATCGAGCCTGCCCACGCCCAGTAAAATGCCTGGATATGCGTGGTGAGTAGCACGGAGAGCACCACTACCACGGAGACAGAGATACGCTGGAAGACCAAAAAGCCAAAATTAGCGGTACGTAACGATAAGTTTTCCGAAATCAAAATCCACGTATTTGAAAGCGTGAGCAGATAAAGGAAGAAAATATTCTGATTAAACAGCCATGCAGTAAGCAGCGCGTAAGGCAGAGCGATAATCAGACTTTGCAACAAGCAAAACACCACGTTTTGCGCCAGTTCATCATCTTGCTGCTTAGGAATGAGTAGCTGTGATGCAAAGGTACAAACCTGAGCCCCAATCAACGCAATACTGTAGTTAAGCGCGTACAGCCCCACTTCAGCCAGGTCATATTTGTGTGAAATTAACCAAATAGACAGCGCACCAATCAGTTGTGAAATGACTGATGAACCCGCAATTGTGGACGCGCTTCTCAGTAAACTCATATCCGGCCTGTGCTGCTCATCAATTCACTGGTTTGTAGGTTGAGTGAGCGTAAACCCTCTTTTGTCTCAAGATTTTTATCCACGACCTGATTAAGCACCACACCGACAACAACAGAATGATTAGCTTCGAGTTTATCTAGCGCCTGGATAATATGTTCCGCCGGTGCCGCACCCGCTTTCAGCATGAAAATTTGCCCATCAATGACACGACTAATCAGCTGGCTGTCCTGGCTCTGATTCACCGCAGCAACATCAATAATAATACGCTGGTAATGGCTGCGTAATTCACGCATCAGATGCTCAAGATTTTCCGACGACAACAGCAATAGTGAGGAGATCGTTGCATTGCCACGAGGTAGAAAATCCAGATTTTCATTCACTTTGACACTAAGATTCTCATGCGTGCCTTCGCCGCGCAGCAGCTCAGCAACGCCATGGGCAGACGGTTTCGCCAGCTCACTTGATAAGCCGTCTTTATTGAAGAAATCGAGATCAACCAGCAGCGTTTTCTGATCGAAACTAAATGAATTTGCTAACAGGTTAGCCAACAGCGTTCGGCCTTCCCCGTGGTCAGTCGACGTCACCGAAACCGCCTGCAACTGGCGATTATCGAGCATGATACGGGTACGAATACTGTGAATGATATCGGCATTGAGCGGGTTATTGGAGATTACGTCGCGGATTTGCGCACGGCTCCCCAGACCCGAATAGCGGCGAATCTCACCTAATGGCTCGAGGTTCAACCGTTTCTTCATTTGGCTCAGGTTATTAATGGTGCTGTCCATTGCTGATTTAACGATGAAGTACATGATGCTAAAAGCCAAAACGAATAACACCACCATGACCAGTAACAACGGTTTGTTAGGTTTAGATGGGCGTTCAGCAGGTACCGCCGGGTCGTACAAGACGGCATCCGAATCAGCATAATTACCGGACAGCGTCTGTTCCTGAGTGCGTTGATACAGCGTTTTATATGAATCTTCCGTTTTATCCAGCGCCAGTTTCAGCCCGTTATAACCTTCACGTTTCGAAGCAAGTTTCTGGAAGATCAATTTTTGCTCATTCAGCTGTTTCTGGTAGTTATTTTCATCAGCCAGTGCTGCCTGATATTGCTGACGCAGGCCAGTTTCCAGTTCACCCAGCACGCTGTAGGTTTGATCCTGAACGGCCTGAACTTGCGCCTGAGCTTCCTGAATCTTGATGTGTTTCGGGCCATACGATTTGCGCAGTTCATAGAGCGTCCGTTTCGCCTGAACGAGTGCAATGCGTAAATCCTGAATCTGAGCATGGTCTGAAATCACTGGCAGTGAGATCACATCTTCCAGCGATCGCCCGGCGCTTCTGCGCACTTCGTTATACTGCGATTCTGCCGCAACACGACGCTGAGTCGCATCCGCCAGGCGGTTAGTGACAATACTTAACTGCTCGGTTTCAAAACCATCCACACCGCGGAAGGTCAACAACCCCTCTTGCTTCAGATAATCATCAATGGCCCGCTTTTGCCCGGCAATTTGCTGCTGCAATTCGAGCATACGCTGCTGGTTGCTTTCACGCGCTTTCAGCGTATTGCCGCGCTTTTGCGCCGCACTGTAATCAATGAACGCCTGCGCCACACCATTGGCTACCTGTGCTGCAACCTCAGGCGAAGAGGATTCATAAGAGATTGATGCCAGATGCGTGGTGCGCACACCGTTAATGGTCAGGTTTTTCAGCAACGTCTTCAGTGCCTTATCAACACGCGCTTGCTGATTCTCAGGCGTATTCGCATTTTTGCTGTCCGAATTTGCGCCGATGAAATCAGGATTTTCATCCAGTTTCAAATTGCGCACCGCCTGCTCCAGCACAATACGCGACTGCATCAATGCATATTGAGTTTCGTAATAACCATTACGTGTCGAGTCATAACCGTCTACCTGCGGGAATGGGGAAATATTATCCGGTTGGGCTTTGATAAGCACCGTCGCCGTTGAGACATACTTAGATGTCATCATGCTGATTAATGGCCAGGCAACCGCCCCCGCAATCACGCCGGCGAGGAGGATTTTCCAACTGTTCTTTTTAATTTCTTTGGCAAACCTGGAGAAATCGATCGCGCTTTCTCGCTTCTTGCCATTTTCTACGATTGATAGTTTCATAGTTAGAAGAAGCCCATGCCAATTATAACGATATCACCGGGGTGAACGGAGTGTCTGACGTCCACGTTCTCAAGCAATTGGTTACTCCCCGACAGACGAATATTGATATTTTTACGATCCGCTCGGTCAGTGAAACCACCGGCCTGTGCAATAGATTTTTCAACCGTGAGTCCAGGTTCGTAGGCGAAACCATTCGGGTTCTTCACTTCACCTGAAACAAAGAATTTACGGAATTCCGCAATATTCACGGTCACCATTGGGTTTTGCAGATAATCTCCACTTAGGCGATTGGTTAACTCGGCACTCACTTGTTCCGGCGTTTTTCCTTTCAGCACTAATTTACCGATATAAGGGAAGGTAATCGTTCCACTTTTATCGATAATAAATTTCATCGTCATATCAGGTTCGCCGTAGACATTAATACTGACGGTATCACCTGCATCGAGAAGATATCCCATTGATTCAGCATCAGGATTATCCATGAGTGGTGGCTTGGATGTTGTACACCCAGCCAAAAGCACCGTGAATAATAAAAATGCCCAGAGTTTCATTATTTTCATTTTAAATCTGCACCTTAGCTGTAAACATAATCAGCGAATTGTCGTAGCCCAATGTTCTCAGGACTTCACGGTCGTCGTCAGCACCGATATAGAACGAATCGGTCTCTTTATTCGAACGCAAGGTATCTATTTGATATTTCAGTTCAAAATTAACCGAAGGTCTGAAGTCGTAACTCATAGAAAATGTGAATACGCCATCTCTGTCCGTTCTATCCTTATCTTGTTTCTTATAATCTTCCGTGGTGTAGGAGTAATCTAACAAGGTAGAGAAACGATCGTTGAGCCAAAAATGTTGATAAGAAATACCGTATTGCGAAACCAGAATGTAGCCCCCAACTTCTGAAGGGTCTTTAATGCGTTGCGAGGTATGCGCCGTAAAAATAGCCTGTTTGAGTGGTTTCCACTCGCCCTGAATATCCCAGTTTAGTCCATTAAAATCCTGCGAGTCAGGGTTGTTCTGAAACGTTTTATACAACCAGGCTACGTTCATATCGATGTTGGTTTTTCCCGTCACCTGGGACTTTATTCCGTACATCAAATAATATTCGTTACTGTCTTTTTCATTAGCATTATCATAATGCCGTTGGTTAGTAATAAAGCTATAACGGAAACGAGTTTCCCGTGAGTACTGGTCGAAAATTTCGGCTACCAGACTATTTTCATACCATTCTTGCTCTTGAATATAATTGTAAAAGTCGTCGTCGGTATTCTGTGCATCCTGGGTATTACCAAAACGAAGCTTTTTATACAGCAGGGCGACTTCGGCTTTTCCACGCCCTTCAGGTGCTCCGTAGCTGTAACGTAGTTCGCTATTGAGCAAGTTGGTGGTCAGCGGCGATTCGATGCCAAACTCTTGAAATTGCTCAGGTACAAAACCTTCGGTGATACCACGCCCACGGTCTTCATGGCCAATTGAGTCTTCAACATTGAACATTAACCCGTGCTTTAATCCATAACGCCACACGCCGTTAAAACGGAAGAAGTGGTCATTGTAGTTATCCGCAGAGTCATTATTATAATTGCGATAATCACCTGAATATATTACCAGGTATTTATCCTGGTATCTTTCGCCCGCCATGCTTAATACCGGAGTAACGCTCAAGAAGTTTGAGCCAATAGCATCGCTATCATGTGGCTGATAAGTCACATTATCGTCATAACCATAATTCACACCCGCTGTGCCTTGAAAATCAATACCTGCAAAGCCGATATGAGATTTCGGGGTTAAGTCCGCCAGGGCCGGATGCGTTAAAACTATTCCGGCAACGAGAATATATTTAATATGCATTTTTCCCGATAAATCCTTTGAAAATAGTTTTTATAATAATTTTGATATCTAGCCACAACGACCAGCTTTGGATGTATTCAATATCGTACTGTACGCGCTTTTCCATTTTATAAAGTGCATCAATTTCGCCACGATAGCCGTTAATTTGCGCCAATCCTGTGATCCCAGGTTTAACTTTGTGGCGAATCATGTAGTTTTCCACTTGCTTGCGATATTGCTCGTTATGCGTGACGGCATGCGGCCTTGGGCCAACAATCGACATGCTGCCTTGTAGCACATTAAAAAATTGCGGTAGTTCATCAAGCGATGTACGACGTAAAAAGGCGCCGAAGCGGGTAACCCGCGGATCGTCTTTGGTCGCTTGAACGACAGTGTCTGAGTTTTCCATAACGCGCATAGTCCGGAATTTCCAGACCTTTATTCTTTGCCCACTCAAGCCGTAACGGTCTTGTTTGAAAAATACCGGCCCACGTGAAGTCAGCTTTATCCCGATACCAATCACCAATAACAGAGAAGAAATCAATACCATGATAATACTCCCCAGTACCAAATCTTCGGCTCGTTTGACAAAGGAACCAAAACCTTCAAACGGTGAACTCAGGATGCTGATGGTTTGTAAATTATGGACTGAGCGCAGCTCCGACATGTGAGAACTGTAAGAATTGAAGTCTGGCACGATGTAAGTGTCGACTGTCGTGTCGGACATCACCGCCAGGAAATGGCGAATCCTTTCCAACGCAACTAACGGTAAAGCGATATAGATTTCATCGATCCTACCCGCTTTTGCCTCTTCAACCAAACCACTGACTGAACCTTTAAAAGGGCTATTAATTCGGTCAATCAACTCACTAAATCGTGAAGCATCACGTTCATCGTAAAACGCCATATCTAACTTCACATTTGAATATTCTT
>NZ_JAHWLU010000112.1:0-15890 GCF_022134725.1 Buttiauxella sp. S19-1 | reverse complement strand
CTATATAAATAAAACATCTTTAATATAACATTATCGAATTAATGATTCCTGCGTGTAATTATAAATGCCGGTACTTAATCGGTAAGAAAATAAATGACTTTATAAAAATCCGGATAATTTGATTTAAGGAAGGATTTTTTATGCACACACAAGCAATATTTGAGTTAGGTCAGGAGGCTGAGCGGTTATTGCAACTTGCGCTGCAAAATCTCAATACCTTAAAAACGACCTCTTTTACTACACAGCAAGACGAGAATTATTTTGGGCAATCGCCGACGGGGTCGGTTGTTCCTCCTAAGTTTGGTCCGCGTGGCATTCAGGTGCAGCAGGCGTTGTTGCAAAATGAGCTACGCAAAATCACCCAACATGAAATGGTGTTGGCAATCGTCGGGACGGTGAAAGCGGGGAAATCGACTACCATCAACGCCATTATTGGCACCGAAGTCCTGCCAAACCGTAATCGCCCGATGACAGCGTTACCCACATTGATTCGCCACACGCCTGGTCAGCGTGAACCGGTGCTGCATTTCCCGTACGTGCAACCCATCGAGGAATTAATGCAGGCCTTGCAACTTCGCTTGCAACAAACCGAAAGAGAAACGTTGGGCAGGCATCTGGAAATTGATCGGGATATGACGGGGTTATTAACCAGAATAACCATGGGGGAATCTTTTGCTAAGCATTATCTTGGTGCTCAGCCTATTTTTCATTGCCTGAAAAGCCTGAATGATTTAGTGCGCTTATCCAAAGCACTGGATGTCGCATTTCCATTTAAAGCCTATGCCGCAATTGAGCATGTTCCGGTCATTGAAGTGGAATTTGTCCATTTAGCTGGAATTAATGAAAGCTATGGGCAACTGACTTTATTAGATACTCCTGGCCCAAATGAAGCCGGGCAACCGCATCTGCAAAAAATGCTCCAGGAGCAACTGGCGCAAGCCTCTGCCGTGCTGGCGGTGCTGGATTACACCCAACTGAAGTCGGTTTCTGATGAAGACGTGCGAAAAGCGATATTAGGTGCTAGTTCTTCGGTGCCGTTGTATGTGCTGGTGAACAAGTTCGATCAAAAAGACCGCAATGGCGACGACGAAGCACAGGTTAAGACATTGATTTCAGGCACCTTGATGAAAGGGGGGATTGAGCCAAACCATGTTTTCCCCGTCTCTTCAATGTGGGGATATTTAGCCAACCGCGCCCGTCATGAACTGGCATTGCACGGTATGTTGCCGGATCCCGATGAACATCGCTGGGTGCAAGATTTTGCCGATGCGGCGTTGGGCCGCCGTTGGCGTAGTACCGATCTCATTGATTCAGAGAGTTTGCGCCAGTCAGCCGAATTATTGTGGGAGGACTCGCAGTTTGCCTTCCCAATCAAAAAAGTGCTGCATGCCGCACATGCTAACGCCTCGATGTACGCGCTGCGTTCTGCCTGCCAGAAATTACTGGTCTACACGCAGGGCGCGGAAGATTACCTGAATTTCCGCTGCCAGGGGTTGCGCATTGCCAGTGAACAATTACAGCGCAATATCGCAGCACTTGAAGATGACATGCGTCTGGCGACCGACAGCCAGCAGTCGGCCAGTGCAGTTGCACAAAGCAATGTAAACCAGGCTGTGCAAACGATGGAGGATTTCATCCGCCGTTATGAGCTGCAAATTAATGCCAATATTGCGGACTATTTCCTGCAAGGTACGGTGCCGGAAAAACTCACCCGTCAGGCGTTGTCGTTTGGTACGCGTCGCGGAATCGATTTTGATGCCCGCAATGAAACGCTGAGTTTTGATGATGAACAATCGGCGCAAATTGCGCTACACAGAATCCGTGCTTCATGCGAGGTAATCCTCACCGCGGCGCAGGAAAAGATGACTGAGGAGCTGATGCATCTGTTCAGTTTTTTGGAAGTCGAACTGGCGGATACGCTGCGTAATACCTTAAAACCGATTGAAGCTCGCGTCGCTCAAGGGCTAACCCAGGCCGGATTTCGCACCAATATCAGCCTGCCAGTGTTTCACGTCGGGTTATTAAATTTCAATGCCAATCAGGCATTTAACCAGCTGATTGAAGAGCAGGATATTCCTGTCGCACAGTTACGCCGCCCGGCAGGGATGCGTGGCACCGTTGCGCGCTGGCTGAATAGCGACGAATGGGGCTGGGAAGGTTACACCGTGATGCAAAGCCGCTACGTGATTTCCCTGCCTGATGTGCAGCGCAAGCTGAGTGAGCACATTGCCAGCTTTCTGTTGCAGCTCAATCAGACCATGACTGTGCAAATTGAATATGCCGTGAGCGAGGGAATGACGGCCTTCTTTGCTGATTTTTCTCAAGCACTGGACGCCATACATCTGAACCTGCAACAAAGCCTGATAGCACGCCAGCAAAATGAAGATGCGGTCACGGCCTTGCGCCAACAGCTCCAGCAGTGCTTACGCACCACGCGATATATCCATGAGGACACCCGCCTGCTGCGGGATGATATTCAGACGCTATTTACGGTAGAACAACCATGAGCAATTTATTACCTGGAACGCCAACTCGCGCCCTGGAATGTGTCGCTGAAAAATTTGTCGTCGATTTTGCAAAGAATAGTGGTGTCACGCGTGAACCATGGCACAGCCAGCAAAGCAAAGCATTTTATCAGCGGCTGATTGGTGAATTTATCGGCCAGAGTCAGTTGCAAAAATGGGCGCTGGACGAGGTGTTGATGGATACGCCTGAAGTGACGATGGCGATGCTCGGACAGCTTTGTCAGCGGGTGGGGAAAAAGCACCACGCGCTGGTCAAAGTCTATGAAAGTGTCACGGCTTTAGTGGCAGCTTCAGTGCGGTTGGCCAACGACTCAACCATCACCCGCCAGCAATTATCTCAAGTGCAGCAGCAGCTTGCGCAGCGTGTGGGTAAACTGGAAACGCAATTACACGGTACGGATTTGACACATTTGGGCATTGTGCATTGCGAGCAGGTTTTCGCCCGTTGGCAGGCCGGACATTACCTCAGTTTCTCCCCCGCTGGGCGCTGTTATGTCGCGCTGCAAGAGTTGTACTGGGGGGCATTTGGCGATGCGGTGCGCTTTGGTCATTCATTGCAGGCTAGCGAGCTAATTGAACAAGTGCGTGCGCTGGCTATCAGCCAATTAGCGCACGATGTGAATGCGTCTGTTCGCACACGTCATTATTACTATGAATGGCTGATGTTTCCGTCCACACCGGAAATGATGGAAAGCAAAGAAGCGCTGGCATGGCTTGGTGACGATTCGGACTGCGAAAAGCAACCCGTGAGCTTTGCGACCACCCAAACCCACCGCGGCGTGTCATTGGGAATGCCACGGATATGTTCCGCAATGCGTTTGGGTAGCGCGATGGTTGATGAAGTTCTGATTAAATAAAAAATGAATACCGCAATTATCCTAAATATATATATTTTGTATTGAATGTGACCAAAGGATGTGTTCACATTTATCATATTGTGAATTTTTATTAAATATTGTGTCTATGCGGGGTCTTTTTAGCGTCGGCATTATTGTTCATGGACGAAATAATTGCGCATTCAAAATAATTGCACCCTTAGCATTTTCACGTTCTGTGTCTTGCTATTTATTCCCCCGGTATTTTCTGCACCGCTTAGCCCTGCGGATCGCGACCTTATTCGCCAGGAACAACAGGGCTTATTGCAACAAAATCAGCAGCAAAGGGAAGAATTACAACGTTCTGTTCCATTACGTCAACCTGCTGTAACTGAACCGGTGACCCGCGCTGGACCCTGTTTTAATATTCATTCCATCAATATCAATGATGCAACACTGCTTTCCGATAAAAAACAGACTGAATTTAAAAAATCTTATATCAATCAGTGCATTGGAATGGATAAGATCACGCAGTTAACGCGAGATATTTCCGACTGGTATATTCAGAAAGGATATATTACCAGCCGTGCTTTTATCACTGAGCAGGATTTATCACAGGGTGAATTAAACATTGCGGTGATGGAGGGGCGGCTTGAGAAAATACGCCTGGAAGGCAGTTCTTCCCGCCAGTTATATATGGCCTTTCCTGGCCTTGAAGGTGAAATCCTCAACCTGCGTGACATTGAGCAGGGCATGGAACAAATCAACCGCCTGCGCAGCAATCCGGTGCAGATTGAAATTCTGCCTGGCAGCAAACCAGGCTATTCCATCGTTAACCTCACCGCGACGCCTGAATTTCCCCTCGGCCTCTCGCTGGGCTTTGATAACAGCGGGCAAAAAAGTACCGGTACTGGCCAGCTTAACGGGGCGCTGACGGGTAATAACCTGCTGGGCATTGCCGATAAATGGTTTATTAGCGGCGCGCGCAGCAGTGATTTTTCTGATTCGCATGATGCACAAAGTGTGCAGGCAGGACTGAGCGTACCTTACGGCTATAACCTGTTTGATTACAGCTACAGCTGGAGCAATTACCTCAGCACCATTAATAACAATGGCTTTGGCTGGGCGTCAACGGGCGACAGCCAGTCACACCGTTTTACCGCCTCGCGGGTGTTGTTCCGCGACGGCGACATCAAAACCGGCGCTTCAGTTGGCCTGACACATCAAATCAGCCGTAACTATCTTAACGATGTACTGCTCGACAGCAGCAGCCGCAAGCTGACCAGCCTGTTGTTTGGCCTGAACCACACGCAAAAAATCTTCGGTGGTGTTGCCACGCTGAACCCCACATTCAGCCACGGCGTGCCCTGGCTGGGGGCGGAAAACGACCACGGTAAAAACGACGCTCTGCCAAAAGCTGAGTTCAAAAAATGGAGTGTCAACGGCAGCTTCCAGCGCCCGGTGGCGAACGATTTATGGTGGCTGACCAGTTTCTACGGGCAGTGGTCACCCGACCGGCTGTATGGCAGCGAACGCCTGACTATCGGTGGTGAAAGCTCGGTGCGCGGTTTTAAAGAGCAGTATTTATCCGGTGATAACGGCGGTTACCTGCGCAATGAACTCAACTATGTGCTGTTCACGTTGCCATTTATTGGCCAGGTCAGCAGCGTCGTTGCCCTTGATGGTGGCTGGCTACAAAAAGATAAACACGACCCGTGGGCATCCGGCACGTTGTGGGGGACAGCGGTGGGGTTATCAAGCACCAACCGTTATTACGCCAGCCAGTTCACGGTGGGAACACCTGTCAAATACCCGGACTGGTTAGCGCCTGACCATCTCAGCATTTATTACCGCATTAGCATTGTTTTGTGAGGCCAAAGATTATGGACAATCATCAGCAACCCGTTTGTTTTGCACAGCGCCTGTTGAGCTACCTGATTTGCGCCTTACTCGCCGGACAGCCTGTCATCCCGGCATTTGCCGCACCGACCCCCGCCAATGGTGCCACCGGAATTGACCAGGCCGGGAACGGGGTGCCGGTGGTGAACATCGCCACGCCCAACGGCGCGGGGATATCCCATAACCAGTATCAGGATTACAACGTCGGCAAAGAGGGCTTAATCCTCAACAATGCCACTGGCCAACTCAACCAGACGCAGCTTGGCGGGATTATCCAGAACAACCCGAACCTGAAAGCAGGCCAGGAAGCGCGTGGCATCATCAATGAAGTGACGGGCGCGAACCGCTCGCAGCTTCAGGGCTACACCGAAGTGGCAGGCAAAGCGGCCAACGTGATGGTCGCCAACCCGTATGGCATCACCTGTAACGGCTGCGGATTTATCAACACGCCGAACGCGACACTGACCACCGGGAAACCGGTACTGGATGCCAGCGGTAATCTGCAATCTCTTGATGTCACAAAAGGTTCTATCACCGTTGAAGGGAAAGGGCTGGATGCCAGTCAGTCTGATGCGTTGTCGATAATCTCGCGTGCCACGGAAATCAACGCGGACATTCATGCCAAAGATTTAACGGTCATTGCCGGAGCCAACCGCGTCACGCCTGATGGACGCGCAACGGCAATTGCCGGTGAAGGCGCGGCACCGGCTGTTGCGGTGGACACCGGCGCGCTTGGCGGCATGTACGCCAACCGTATTCACCTGGTTTCCAGCGACAAAGGTGTCGGGGTCAACCTTGGCAATCTGAATGCCCGCCAGGGGGATATCACCCTGGATGCGAATGGCAAACTGATGGTTAAAAACAGCCTCGCCAGCGGCAGCCTGACGGCAAAAGGTGAGAGCGTTGCACTGAGCGGAGAACACAAAGCCAGCGGCGATATCCATGTTAGCGGGCAGGACGTTGCGCTTAACAGTGGCACCTTTGTCAGCGACAACAATATTGTCCTGAACAGTGATGGCAAGCTGAGCTTATCCAGTGCGACGTTGACTGCCGGAAACAATCTTAATCTCAAAGCACATGATTTAACTCAGGATGGCAGCAGCCGTGCTGACGCTGCGCGTGATATCGCGGCTGAAGTCGCCGGTACGACGGATAACCACGGCCAGCTGGTTGCCGGAAATAATGTCACTTTAAACAGCGGTGCGTTGTCCAACAGCGGCAATATTACCGCCAATGGTGCCGCACAACTTAACGCCAGCACGCTGAAAAATACCGGCACCGTACAAAGCCAGAAAAACATGGCGATAAACGCCGGTGCTCTGACCAATCAGGGCCAGATGCTGAGCGGCGGTGAGCTGGATCTCGCCACCCAAACCTTCGAACAAAGCGGCACGCTGAGCGCCAAAGGCCGTGCCAGTATCAACGCGACCAACACGCTGAATAACGCGGCCAGCGGACAAATCCTCAGTGATGACGCGTTAACGGTTATCGCGGGGAATATTCAGCAAAATGGCACGCTGTCGGGCAAAAATGCGCTGACGGTGAAGGCTAATTCCCTGACCACCGCAAACGGCTCGTTGAGCACCAGCCAGGGCAATATTGCCCTGAATGCTGACGATGCCAATCTTGATGGCGAAGTTATCGCGAAGGGCGACCTTGCGGTGCAGGCTCAGCGACTCACCAGCCAACAAAATGCGCAGCTGCAAAGCGATGGTCAGCTTACGCTCAACACCACAGATGCCACGCTGAATGGCACACAAGCTGCCCGTGGCAATCTCGCTATCCGCGCAGATAACCTGTCACATAACGGTAAATCTAATGCCGCTGCTATCAATATTCATGCTGGCAACGTCAACAACAGCGGCTCCCTGGTGGCACCGGAACTCAGCCTCACCAGCCAGACTATCGTCAATACCGGCCTGCTGCAGGGCGACAGGGCATTAAGCCTCTCTGCGCAACTGCTGGATAACCAGGTTGGCGGCTATTTGTACAGTTCGCAAAACCTGGCGTTTAACATTCCCACCTTCACAAACGCCGGTACGCTCAGAACCGATTCCGCGTTGACGTTGAGCGGTAACCAGTTCAATAACAGCGGCGCGTTGATTGCTTCAGCGCTGACGTTGCAGGGTCTATCCCTGACCAACAGTGGACTGTTGCAGGGCACTCAGGCTCTGGATTTAGCCGTTGATAATCTGAATAACCTGGCGGGTGGCACGGTCTGGAGTACACAGGATTTTGTGCTGACGGTTCCGACACTGTTCAATGCCGGGCTTATCACGAGCGACGCTGGGTTGACGCTCAATGGCAACCAGCTCACCAACAGTGGCGAAATTAACTCTGTGAATATGACGGCGGGCACGGCTCGCGTGACCAATAACGGGCGACTGCTGGCGCAAGAACATCTGCAATTCAAAGGATCAACCCTTGAAAACGGCGGGCAAGTTGCTGCCAAAAACCTGACGATTCAGAGCGATGAGCTCACTAACACCGGCGATCTTCAGGGTGATGCGGCGCTGGATCTCATGGTAAAAAACTTCAGCAACCAGGGCAATATTCTGACCGCGGGTGATTTCTCGCTGGACTCAGATTCCTTCGTGAACGCCGGAACATTGCAGGCAACAGCCATCGTGCTGAATCTCGCGAAGCAACTGACGAATACCCAGACTGGAGTGTTCAATGCAGCGACCACTTTCACGCTGACCACCCAGGAGCTCACTAACGCGGGCGTGATTACCGCCAGTGATTCGAATATTAACCTGTCGAAGCTGACCAACAGCGGCGCGTTGCAAGGGCTGAACCTGCTGACACTGACGACCCGCACCCTTGATAACCAGAATTCGGGTGTGCTTTTAAGCAACGGCAAACTGGTGTTGCGTGCCAGCAGCCTGACGAATGCGGGCCTGATGCAGGGGAAAAATCTGGATCTGGCGAGCGGCGAGTGGATCAACACTGGCAATGCGTTAAGCGAACTGGACGGCACCATCAGGGTGACGAATGACTTTAAAAACCAGGGAAAAATGCTGGGGAAACAAGGGCTGACAATCGACAGTGGCAGCCTTGAAAACAGCGGAATGCTGGTGGCAAACGTGCTTGCTTTCCGTGGCGATTTGATGAACAGCGGGTTGCTGCAAGGCAATCTTGATTTGAGCCTGAAGGGCGAGACGTTCACTAATCAAAACAACGGTCAACTGCTGAGCGGCGGCGCACTGGCAATTGATGGACAGACGGTGAATAACCAGGGCTTGATGCAGGGAAAAAATATCTCCCTGAATGCGCAAGACTGGCAAAACGGTGGTGTTGCGCAGGCGCAAAATAAACTGGATGCCATAACCCGTCACGCACTGATCAATAGCGGTACTTTAGTCAGCCAGCAGGATGCCAGCCTGACCGCAAACAGCATAGTCAACAGTGGCAAACTGGCGGCAAATAACCTCAGTGTTGAAACACAAAACCTCGATAACAACGGGCTGCTGCAAGGCAACAGCACGTTACAGCTTAAAACGCCGATCCTGATTAACCGCAGCAATGGGCAACTGGTGAGCGGCGGGGCACTCACTCTCGCCTTACAAAGCCTGAACAATGCCGGTTTGTTGCAGGTGAACGACCTGCTGACACTGACGGGCAATGAACTGAATAACAGCGGTGATATCGCGGCTAAAAACATGAACCTTGCGCTCAGCGGGCCGTTTATCAACCAGGCTGGCGGACGTTTACTGGCACAGCACGACGCGACACTGAACGGTAATCTCGAAAACGCAGGCCTGGTGGCGGCGAACGATTTGCTGCTTCACGGCGACTCGTTAAGCAATAGCGGCATTTTGCAGGGGAATTTGCTCTCGTTAACCCTGAACGACCTCACCAGCACCGGTTCGCTCATCGGCGTGAACGGCCTCACCGCTCACGTAAATGGCGACATGTTTAACGGCAGCAAAATCTGGAGTCAGAAGGCTGTCGCACTTAGCGCTGGCAATTTTAACAACAGTGGCAAAGTCATCGGGCAAAGCCTGGATTTAAATGCGACAAGCCTGGCGAATGACGGATTGTGGCAGGGCAGCGACTGGCTGAATGCGAACGCAGACGACATCACGACAGGCGCGAATGGCCGTGTTCTTACCGGTGGCATGCTGACTTTCAACGCGCAAAATCTTGCTACAGACGGTCTGCAGCAAGGCGTACAAAACAAGTTCAGCGCGAACAACTGGCGCAACGGCGGCACGGTCATTGCTAGCAGCGGCCTGACTGCCAACGTGAATGACACGCTGACTAACAGCGGCGACATCCTCAGCAAAGGTCAGGCAACGATTCAGGCGCAAACGCTGAATAACAACGGTTCGCTGCTGAGCGAAGGCGATATGTCGCTGGCGGGCAGCACGCTCAATAACAACCACGCGATTCAGGGCAAAACCCTCACCGCTCAGCAGAATAAAATCAGCAATCTGGGCACACTTATCGGCCTGAATTCACTGACGTTTTCCGCAGCGGCGCTGGAACTTAACAACGACACGAATGGCCAGTTATTAACTCAGGGCGTGCTGAACATTAATGGTGGCAATATCGTCAACAGCGGAGTCTGGCAGGGGCAACACATCCTGCTGAACGCCAGCAATCTGAATAACAACGGCGCGATTCAAAGTGCCGACGACCTGAGTCTGACGCTTGCCGGCGACCTGAATTCTGGCGCGGGCAGCAAAATCACCGCCAGTGGCAATGCGGTATTACAGGCGCTGAACCTCGCCAATAGCGGGCAGTGGATCGCACAAAACCTGACGCTGCGCGGTACCACGCTGAATAACAACGGCGAGATTAGCGGTGTTAACGGGTTGACCGTGGCGCTCAACGGCGCGTTTACGCAGCAGCAAGACAAAACCCTGTTGACGGGCGGCGCACTGGCATTGAATGCCACTTCGGTGACTAACCTCGGGCGCATTCAGGGCAACAACACACACATCACCAGCGGCACGCTGGATAACCAGGGGCGTATCCAGGGCAATGATGCGCTCATGCTTGTGCTCACCGGCAACCTGACTAACCGTGCGGCGGGCACCCTCCTCAGCCAGAACGAACTGACCATCACCACGGCGAATTTAATCAACTACGGCATTTTGCAGGGGGCGGGTTCCTCACGCATTGACGCGGTCAGCTCAGCGCAAAACGACGGCAAACTGCTGTTCGCAGGCAACCTGACGTTCAACACTGCAAGCCTGACCAATAACGACTGGCTACAGGCAACCACGCTGCTACTCAACGCCGCAAACGCAACCAACAGCGGGACGTTGTTGGCAGACCAGCAGATGAGCATGAAGGGGAATAGCCTCAGCAATCAGGGCACCGTGCAGGCCGCGAACTTGATTTCTGACTATCAGGTGTTGACCAACAGCGGGACGTTGCTTGGCAACAACCAGCTCAATATCAACGCCAGTCAGGTCAATCTTCAGGCCGTAGGGAAACTCTTCAGCGGGGGTAATCTGGTACTGAGCAGCACCGGGTTCGATCAGCTTGGCCAGATGGTGGCGCTGGGTAATTTAACCGTCGGCCTGACGAATGCGTTTACCTCGCGCAACGTGATGGCGGCGGGCAATGTGCTGACGCTGACCAGCAACAGCGACATAACTAACCAAAGTGTGATGCAAGGCCAGGGACTGAACATTGGTGCGGGTGGCGTGCTGACCAACAACGGGCAACTCACTGCAGGTAGTGCTGCCAGCAACCTGAGCGGCAGCCGCATCAATATGAATGCTGCGGGTACGCTGCAGGCCGGTGGCGACGTGGTTCTGACTAGCGCCAGCGAGATTATCCTCAACGGTTTCACCGGCACCCGCGGCAGCCTGACCGCGCAAGCCGCCGGCTCCCTGCTTAACACCGCGCTGCTGTATGCGGGCAACAATATGACCCTGCTGGCAGACAGCATCAAAAACAATCGTGGTGATATTCTGGCGGGCAACAGCCTGGTGATGCAGCGCGATACGACAGGCAACGCTAACGCCGAGGTCGTGAATACGTCCGGTTCAATTGAGACGGTGAACGGTGATATTACGATCAAGACCGGGCATTTGTTGAATGAGCGGGAAGGGTTACAGGTCTCGGAGAATACAGTCAGCAAACCGACAACTATTTCCGGGTTAGGTGACGCCACCATTTCTGTCCCGGTTAGCGAACTCCCTGATGGTAGTTATGGTTATTACAGCAAGGTCGTTCAGGTCGAAACAGGAAACTGCGCCGGTGGTCAAAATGGGGGATGTAATTATCACGACGAAACGCGTTACTACTACGCCCCTTTTGCACACAGTGCACAGCAGAAATTTATCATTTCTCAACAGCAAATCGGTGTGTCAAGCACCGGTGGCGCCGCTCGCCTGGCAGCAGGACGTGATTTAACGATTGAGGCCGGCGCGCTTGAAAACAAAGCCAGTCATATTCTGGCTACACGTAATATTGCACTCTCAGGCAATCAACTGGATAACCAGAGCTGGGAAAATGGTACGCAGACCAATTATCTGACTTATCAGTACGTTGCTGGTAAGAGCTCCCCCTATGCGACAGGTCCGCTCGACTCACTGGGTACTTTTTCTCCTGATTTTAAAAACAGCAGCATTAAATTTTCCCTGGCAGGAAGCACCTCAGAATATGAAGCGGGTGAAGCTTACCGCTCCGTCATTCAGGCAGGCGGCAACGTCACCGCCAGCTTTACCCGTGATATCAGCAACACCACCACTTCGGCGAACGCGGGCAAAATCAGCAACACGATTACAGCGCCAACCCTGAATACGCTGAGCAACCAAAACATTGACAGCGGTGTTCAGAAACAAAGCCTCGCCAGCGCCGATAACCTTACGCCGGGTACGCCGCAGTGGCAGGATCAACTACAAAACGCTATCCAGCAAATCAACGGTGGCGGTAATCTGGATAACAGTTCGGCCGATCTTTCCTCCAGAGATTACGCAGCAGAAGGCAACGCCGGGCTGGGTTCACAAGGCGATCTCGCGGACCCTGCTATGCAAAATGCTGCGCTGGTGAAACCAGGTAGCAGTAGCCTGAACAATCATGCTGGCAAAGCGGTTGATACCAGCGCTTACCCATTGCCGAGCGGCCAGAATGGCTACTTCGTTGTTTCCACAGATCCTAACAGCCCGTATCTGATCACCACCAACCCGAAACTCGATGGTCTCGGCCAGCTTGATCCTTCGTTGTTTGGCGATCTCTACACCATGATGGGTATGAAACCGGGCGAAGCCCCGCGGGAAACCAGCAGCACTTATACCGATCAGAATAAATTCCTCGGTTCGTCTTACTTCCTGGATCGCCTGAACCTGCACCCGGAATACGACTACCGTTTCCTCGGCGATGCGGCGTTTGATACACGCTACGTCAGCAACTTCATGCTGAATCAGACGGGCAATCGCTACATCAACGGCATTGGTTCAGATCTTGCGCAGATGCAGTACCTGATGGATAACGCGGCCAGTGCACAGCAGTCGCTGGGGTTGGCATTCGGTATCGCGCTTACCCAGGTGCAAATCGCTTCACTTGATAAAAGTATTCTATGGTGGGAAGCGACGACCATTAACGGCCAGATGGTGATGGTGCCGAAAGTTTATCTCTCGCCAAAAGACGTGACGGTGAATAACGGCAGCGTGATTTCCGGTAACAACGTCCAGCTGGCGGGCGGCAACATCACCAACAGCGGCAGTAGCATCACCGCGAAAAATAACCTGAGCATCGACAGCGGCAACAGCATCAGTAACCTCAACAACGGCCTGATTCATGCTGGCGGCAACCTGGGATTGAGCTCGCTGGGCGATATCAACAACATCGGCTCAACCATCAGTGGCAAAACTGTCCAGCTTGAAAGTCTGGACGGCAGCATTAATAACATCACGCAGACAAGTACCTGGAGTCTTGGTACCGGGGGTAAAAATGGCCATGTCGGGATAGTGGATACGACCGTGGGCAACATCGCGTCCATTACCTCACTCGATGCCCTGAGTCTGAGTGCCGGACAGAATATCAACATAACCGGGGCGAATGTGGCCGCGGGTGGCAATTTGCTGATGGATGCCTGGGGTGATATCGCGATAACGGCAAACCAGGTCACTCACAGCTACAGCCAGTCAGGCTTCCGCGGCACTCAGGCGACCAGTACTGAATCGGTCACGCAGCAGGGCAGCACGATTTCTGCGGGGGGCAACCTGGGTATTCAGGCGGGTAACGACTTAACCGTCGAAGCCAGTGCCGTCAACGCGGGCAACAATGTGACGCTGATTGCCGGCAACGACCTGAACCTGAACGCAGGACAAACCAGCGAAACGAGTTCAAAAGGCAAAAGCGAAACCCACAGCACCGACAATGCGCGCACCACCATTACCGCAGGCGGCGACCTGGCAGTGGCAGCAGGCCAGGACATCAACAGCCAGGCGGCAGGGCTTGCCGCAGAAGGCAATGTGGCGATGCAGGCTGGGCGTGATGTGAATCTGCAGGCTGAAGCCTCGGTGGACGGCAGCAGTTCGCGCAGCGGCAAGAAAACCGTCATCGACGAGTCAGTACGTCAGCAGGGCACGGAAATCGCCAGTGGTGGCAATACCACGGTAATTGCCGGGCGCGACGTGAACAGCGAAGCGGCTCAGGCCACTGCCAGCGGTGATATCGCCGTGGCTGCCGGACGTGATGTCAATCTGACAACAGCAACCGAGAGTGATTATCACTACCAGGAAGAGACGAAGACTAAAAAAGGCTTCCTCAGCAAGAAAACGACCCACACTATCGAGGAAGACAGTGCGAGCCGTGAAGCAGGCACGTTGCTTTCCGGTGATAACGTCACCGTTCAAGCGGGCAACAACCTCCTGGTGAAAGGCTCCTCAGTCGTGGGCGATAATACCGTGGCGCTGGGAGCGGGAAACAACGTGGATATCGTGGCCGCCACCAACACTGACTCCTCGTGGCGCCTTAAAGAAGAGAAGAAGAGCGGCCTGATGGGAACCGGTGGGATTGGTATCACTGTCGGCAGCAGCAAAACCACCCACGATTTACGTGAAGCAGGCACCACGCAGAGCCAGAGCTTCAGCACCGTCGGTTCGACGGGCGGTAGCGTGGCGATTTCTGCCGGTAATCAGACACACATCGGCGGTGCCGACCTCATTGCAGGCAAAGACCTGGCGGTGACCGGCGACAGCGTCATCATTGAACCGGGCCACGACAAGCGCAGCCGCGACGAGACCTTTGAGCAGAAGAAAAGTGGCCTGACGCTGGCGCTCTCTGGCACGGTCGGCAGCGCGATAAACAATGCCGTCACCGCAGCACAGGAGACGAACGAAGAAAGTGATAGTCGCCTGAAAGCACTGCAGGCCACCAAAACGGCACTGTCTGGCGTGCAGGCCGGACAGGCTGCCGCAGTGGCTTCCGCGACCGGCGACCCGAATGCGATGGGTGTCAGCCTCTCGCTCACCACCCAGAAATCAAAATCACAACAGCACGCCGGGAGCGATGCGGTATCAGGCAGTACGCTGAACGCAGGCAACAACCTCTCTGTTGTGGCGACGGGTAAAAATAAAGGCCCGAACAGCGGCGACATCGTGATTGCAGGAAGCCAGCTGAAAGCCGGAGGCGATACCGTACTGGATGCGCAGAACGACATTCTGCTGGCAGGCGCGGCGAATACACAGCAGTCCAGCGGCAAGAACAGCAGCAGCGGCGGTGGTATCGGTATCAGTATTGGTGCCGGCGGGAATGGCGCGGGTATCAGTGTATTTGCCAACGTTAATGCTGCAAACGGTAAAGACAAAGGTAACGGTACTGACTGGACCGAGACCACCGTCGACAGCGGCAAAACCGTCACCATCAAAAGTGGGCATGACACCGTGCTCGAAGGCGCCCAGGTTAACGGTAATAAAATTATCGCCGATGTCGGTCGCGACCTGCTGATGAGCAGCCAGCAGGACAACAACGACTACGACAGCAAACAGACCAGCGTGGCGGCAGGCGGCAGCTTCACCTTCGGCTCGATGACAGGTTCGGGCTATATCAGTGCGAATCAGGACAAAATGAAGAGCCGCTTCGATTCGGTGGCGGAACAGACCGGTCTGTATGCGGGCAGCGGTGGCTTCGACATCACCGTCGGCAACCATACCCAACTGGACGGGGCGGTAATTGCCTCCACGGCAACGGCAGACAAAAACCACCTCGACACCGGGACGCTGGGCTTCAGTAACCTGCATAACGAAGCGGATTTCAAAACTGAGCACACCGGCGTCAGTCTCAGCGGTGGCGGCAGCTTCGGGGGTAACTTCCAGGGCAATATGCCTGGCGGGATGATTTCTGCGGCGGGGAACAACGGGCACGCGGAAGGCACCACGCAGGCAGCTATCGCCGATGGCAGTATCACTATCCGTGACCAGTCCAACCAGAAGCAGGATGTGGCGGATCTGAGCCGTGACACGGAGCACGCCAACGACAGCATCAGCCCAATCTTCGATAAAGAGAAAGAGCAGAACCGGCTGAAGGAAGTCGGGCTTATCAGCGACATTGGCAACCAGGCTGCAGATATTGCCCGGACGCAGGGTGAACTGAGTGCTATCAAGGATGCACAGGAGAAAATGAAGTCTGTTTCTCCGGAAGACCGCGCCAAAGCGAAAGTGCAGTGGGAGAAAGAAAATCCGGG
>NZ_JAHWLU010000111.1:0-16237 GCF_022134725.1 Buttiauxella sp. S19-1 | reverse complement strand
CGCCCCAACCAACAATACCGCACAACACGGCCAGAACCACGGTTCCCGCCAGCACCGCCCACAGCAACGTGCTTCCGCCCATCAGTAACGCCAACAGCGCCACCACCACGATAGTGATAATCGGCAAGTAGATTTTCAGCGGCCAGACGTTTGCCACCGCATCACGGCGTAACACCCGCAACGGTTGTGTTGCCAGCAATAAACGATACGGGCGCAGACCCACCAACAGCGAAATCACCACCATCGAACCAATAGCCCAGACCCAGGGCCACAGACTTGCAGGTGGAAGTGCCGCTGGCAAAACCGGTTTTAACAGGCGCATTAACACGGCTTCAAACACCAGTCCTGCCGCACCACCGGTAATTGCAGCGAGTGCTAAAACCATCAGCCACTGGCCGATAATCAACTTACGTAGTGCCGCGCGCCCTGCCCCAAGGGTTTTCAGAATAGCCACTAAATCGTAGCGGCTGCGGCAGTAATGGTTCATCGCTACAGCAACGGCGGCCACTGCCAACAGCAGCGTCAGCAGTGCGGAAAGCAGCAAAAATTGCTGTGACCGTTCGAGGGATTTGCCGAGCGCGCCGTCATCTTGCTCCATGCCGTACCAGCGTTGTTCAGGCTTCAGTTTCGGTAGCAGGTAGTTTTCAAATTTATCGAGCTGTTGCGGTGTGCCACCAAATTTGTAGCGCCAGGTGATGCGGCTTCCCGGCTGTACCGCGCCGGTTTTTTCCACATCAGCCAGGTTCATCATTAAACGTGGTGCCATCTGGAAGGGATTAAAACCAGAATCAGGCTCCTGAATCACTTCGCCCGCAATACGCAAAGTGGTGTCGCCAACATCCAGCGAATCCCCGACTTTGAGATTGAGCAGTGCCATTAAACGCGGTGCCAGCAACACGCTGCCAGGCTCAGGTTTCAGCCCTGGCGGATTGGTGTCGAGTTGACCATACATCGGGTAGACATTATCTACCGCCTTTACCGATGCCAGTTGTGGCGTATCGCCCGCAAATGTCATGGTCGCGAAGGTCAGTTGCTTGCCGACTTTCAGGCCCGTTTTTTGTGCCTGGTCCAGCCATTCTTGCGGCACCTCCCGGGCGCTTCTCAGGGCGCGGTCGCCTGCCATAAAGTCGCGGCTTTGCTGATTTAACCCTTGTTCCATGCGATCGCTGATATTGCCCAGCGCCAGCACACACGCCACCGCCAGGCTCAATGCCAGCCAGACAATCAATAACGAGGGCGAGCGCCATTCACGCCAGAACCAGCGGGCAATCATGCTTCCTCCCACAATTGACCTTCGCGCAGGCGCAAGCGGCGGTCGCAGCGGGCAGCTAGTTGTTCATCGTGTGTCACGAGGATTAGCGTAGTGGCGAAATCACGGTTTAACGAGAAGAGTAAATCGGCAATGCGGTCACCTGTGTGGCGGTCGAGATTGCCGGTCGGTTCATCGGCAAACAGCACGGCAGGGCGCCCATTAAATGCACGAGCCAGCGCCACGCGCTGCTGTTCACCACCTGAAAGCTGAGCCGGAAGGTGATCGAGGCGTTTGCCCAGGCCAAGTTGTTCGAGCAACGCTTTTGCCTGGGCACGGCTTGAAGCATCGTTTTCACCGCGTAACAAAGCAGGAAGCTCGACGTTTTCCAGCGCGTTTAGCGTTGGCACTAACATGAATGACTGGAACACAAAGCCGACGTTTTTCGCCCGCAGTGCCGCTCGGGCTTCTTCATCCATTGAGTGTAACGGCTGGCCGCACAGGTGAACTTCCCCGTCACTACCATCATCCAGCCCCGCCAGAATCGCCAGTAGTGTAGACTTCCCGGAGCCTGATTCACCGATTAACGCGATGGTCTGCGCCGGTTTGACAACCAGCTCAACTCCGGTAAGGATGGAGAGCTGATGTTCCCCAGTTCCTACGGACTTACTAAGATGATGAACTTCAACAATGTTTTCCGCTGGCATTTGCCCTTCCTGTTTCTGGCTTTCTTGACCATTCGCGCCGCACACGCGGACACGTTGTTGATTCTGGGTGATAGCCTGAGCGCCGGTTACAGAATGTCGGCAACCGCGGCCTGGCCTGCGCTACTGGATACAAAATGGCAGCAGCAAAATACCAAAGTCGTGAACGCCAGTATTAGTGGCGACACCGCGCCACAAGGGCTGGCACGGCTACCGGCGCTGCTGAAACAGCATCAGCCTCGCTGGGTATTAATTGAACTTGGCGGCAACGATGGTCTGCGTGGTTTCCAGCCGCAAGCCATCGAAAAAAGTCTGCGCCAGATAATCACCGATGTGAAAACGGCAAAGGCACAACCCTTGCTGATGCAAATACGTCTGCCCGCAAACTATGGCCGTCGTTATAATGAGGCGTTTAGCGCTATTTATCCGCAACTTGCCAAAGAGTTTTCGATTCCTCTGCTGCCATTTTTTATGGAAGAGATTTATTTGAAACCGCAATGGATGCAGGATGACGGTATCCATCCTAATAGTGATGCTCAACCGTTTATCGCCGACTGGATGTCTTCCCGTCTGGCTCCTTTAGTAAAACACGACTCATGAACAAGCGGAGCTTCGCGCGGGTAAAGTTATGCAAAAATCAGTTTTAATTACAGGTTGTTCCAGCGGTATTGGCCTGGCCTGCGCACAAGATTTAAAACAACAGGGTTACCGCGTTCTGGCGGCCTGCCGCAAGAGCGAAGATGTTGAACGCATGAATCAAGCCGGATTTACCGGTATCCTGCTCGATCTCGATTCGCCTGAAAGCGTGCAAGCGGCGGCGGCAGAAGTCATCAAACTGACGGGGAATCGCCTGTTTGGGCTGTTTAATAATGGTGGGTTTGGTGTCTATGGGCCGCTACAAACGCTTTCCCGCGAACAGCTTGAGCAACAGTTTTCCACCAATTTATTCGGCACTCATCAACTGACAATGTTGTTGCTTCCCGCCATGTTGCCGCACCGCGAAGGGCGCATTGTGATGACCAGCTCGGTAATGGGGCTGGTTTCAACACCTGGCCGTGGCGCGTATGCCGCCAGTAAATACGCGCTGGAGGCATGGTCGGATGCGCTGCGCATGGAGCTGCATCACAGCGGCATCAAGGTCAGTTTGATTGAGCCTGGTCCTATCCGCACGCAGTTCACGCAAAACGTCAACCAGACTCAGGCCGACCATCCGGTAGAAAATCCGGGGATCGCCGCACGCTTTACGCTTGGCCCAGAAGCGGTAGTGGAAAAAGTGCGCCATGCTTTTGCAAGCCCGAACCCAAAATTACGCTATCCGGTGACGCTGGTCGCCCATGCTTTAACGTGGTTACGCCGCCTGTTACCAGGCCGTATGTTGGATAAAATTTTACGTGGTTAGTTGAAGCGCCTGCAGCCAACCCCCATGTAAATATTAAATATTTAAAAGAGAGTTAAGCCATGTCTGCACCGTACAATATTGATATCACCGAAGCGAACCTACACCAGACGCTGGAACAATCCGTGACCACACCGATTCTGTTCTACTTCTGGTCGGCGCGCAGCCAGCATTGCGAACAGTTAACACCGGTTCTGGATAAGCTTGCCGCGCAGTATCAGGGCCAGTTTATTCTCGCCAAAGTGGATTGTGATGCCGAGCAAATGGTCGCGTCACAATTTGGCTTACGCAGCATTCCTACCGTTTACCTGTTCCAGAATGGCCAACCGGTAGACGGTTTCCAGGGGCCACAGCCCGAAGAAGCGATTCGCGCTCTGTTGGAAAAAGTGCTGCCACGCGAAGAAGAGTTGAAAGCGCAAGAAGCCATGTTACTGATGCAGGAAGGCAAACATGCTGAAGCGCTGCCGTTGCTTAAAGATGCGTGGCAACTGTCAAACCAAAACAGCGAAATCGGCCTGATGCTGGCGGAAGTGCAGATTGCGCTGAACCGCAGCGAAGAGGCTGAAGCGGTGCTGAAAACCGTTCCTTTGCAGGACCAGGACAGCCGCTATCAAGGCCTCGTTGCCCAGATTGATTTGCTCAAACAAGCTGCTGACACCCCAGAGATTCAATTGCTACAACAACAAGTTGAGCAAGATCCTGAAAATGCGCTGTTAGCCAGCCAACTGGCGCTGCAACTGCATCAGGTTGGGCGGAATGAAGAAGCACTGGAATTGCTGTATACCCACCTGAAGAAAGATCTCGGGGCTGCAGACGGTCAGGTGCGCAAAATGATGATGGAAATCCTCGCAGCCCTGGGGACAGGTGATGCGTTGGCATCGAAGTATCGCCGCCAGATTTATTCACTGCTGTATTAAGTGCTTATTGAGTAAATGCCCTCTTCGCTATACCCGTTAGCATTCGAGTTGCAGCCAACACCCCTGCAGCTTGAAGGATGACGGGTATAGCAGGAAGTCACAGAATGTTTCCGCGTTAAGGGTTAGACTTACATCAAATAAACAATGGAGGTTTTTTTGATGCTAATCGTCATTCCTGTACTAATCCTCGTCGCGCTGATCATCGTCGGCGCCGGGGTAAAAATCGTGCCACAAGGCTACCAATGGACCGTGGAGCGCTTCGGCCGTTACACCAAAACTCTGATGCCGGGCTTAAGCCTTGTGGTGCCATTTATGGACCGCGTTGGCCGCAAAATCAATATGATGGAGCAAGTGCTCGACATCCCGTCCCAGGAAATCATTTCTAAAGATAACGCCAACGTCGCTATCGACGCCGTGTGTTTTATCCAGGTCGTTGACGCCCCACGTGCAGCGTATGAAGTCAGCAATCTTGAGCTGGCGATCATGAACCTCACCATGACAAACATTCGTACTGTGTTGGGTTCGATGGAGCTGGACGAAATGCTGTCGCAGCGTGACAACATCAATACTCGCCTGCTGCATATCGTCGATGAAGCGACCAATCCGTGGGGTATAAAAATCACCCGTATCGAGATTCGGGACGTGCGCCCACCGGCTGAACTGATTGACGCGATGAATGCGCAGATGAAAGCCGAGCGAACCAAACGCGCCTACATTCTGGAAGCCGAAGGGATCCGTCAGGCTGAAATTGTGAAAGCTGAGGGTGACAAGCAATCGAAAATCCTGAAAGCCGAAGGTGAACGCCAGTCAGCATTCCTGCAAGCTGAAGCCCGTGAGCGTAGTGCTGAAGCGGAAGCCCGTGCCACGCAAATGGTCTCTGAAGCGATCGCCAAAGGCGATATTCAGGCAATTAACTACTTTGTTGCCCAGAAATATACCGATGCGCTGCAACAGATTGGTTCTGCCAATAACAGCAAAGTGGTGCTAATGCCTCTGGATGCCACCAGCCTGATGGGCTCGATTGCCGGGATCAGCGAACTTATCGCGCAAAGCGGTACTGAGCGTAAAAAATGATAGCCCTGCTGTTTTCCCACGCGCACATCTTCTGGCTGACGCTAGGCGGTTTACTGTTGGCGGCTGAAATGCTCGGTGCCAGCGGTTATCTACTGTGGTGTGGCGTGGCGGCGGTATTAACCGGTTTGCTGGTTTGGGTCGTGCCGTTGGGCTGGGAATGGCAAGGCGTTTGCTTTGCTGTTTTAACGATGGTCGCCGCATTTTTGTGGTGGCGCTGGCTGTCGACGCGTAAACAGCAGGAACCCGGTGAAGTGCTCAATCAGCGTGGTCACCAACTTATTGGTCGGCATCTGCGTCTGGAAACTGATTTGGTCAACGGACGCGGTCATGTGCGCGTCGCGGATAGCTCATGGCCGGTAATGGCCGACAGCGATTTAGTGGCCGGTACAGAGATCGTCGTGATAGCCGTTGAAGGGATTACCTTGAAGGTTCAGGCGGTTTAAGTTGGATTCGTCGGTTGTACAGTCAGCGTCATCCACCACGAATACTAAAACGATTACTGGCGATGGCAACACCCCGCAAGATTATCAATTATCGGGCAATCCGCGCTATCGTCACCAGGGCAGGATTCGGCCAGCGCCAGCAATTGTTGGCGCATTGCCTGAAGTTCGCTGATGTGTTTTTCAATATCAGCCACTTTTTGCAGTGTTCTGGTTTTCACATCCGCACTGTGCCGTGCCGGGTCGTTGAATAAATTGACCAGTTCACGGCACTCTTCAAGATTAAAGCCCACCTGGCGAGCCTGTCGCAATAAGGTCAGTTCATCAAGATGCTTTTGCGTGTAGCTCCGGTAGCCATTTTCGGCACGAAACGGCGCGGTCACCAGCCCTTTTTCTTCGTAAAAACGAATCGCTTTGCTAGTTAAACCGGTCTTTTTCGCTACATCACTGATGTTCATATTTTCCCCTTGACCTTCCCCTTGATGGAAGGTTTAACCTTTATCATAAGTCAACGAAGTCAGTCTGACGGTCAATATTTAACCTCACGATCATACAGGAATCTTATGATGTCTCATATTATCGATCTTAACCTGGATGGCCTGACCTGCGGCCATTGTGTCAAACGCGTTAAAGAGAGCCTGGAAAACCGCCCGGATGTTGAGCAGGCAGAAGTGACGCAAACTCACGCCAGCGTAACGGGTACAGCTTCCGTTGAAGCGTTAATCGACACGGTGAAACAAGCCGGATACGAGGCGAGCGCAGCCAGCCACCCAAAGTCTGATCCGCTGGCAGAGTCATCAAACCCGTCGGAAGCACTGACAGCGGCATCCCCTTCGCTTCCGACAGCCACCGTTGATGACGACGAGAGCCAACAGTTGTTGATTAACGGCATGAGCTGCGCCAGTTGTGTGACCCGGGTACAAAGTGCGTTGCAAAACGTGCCCGGCGTCAGCATGGCGCGGGTAAATCTTGCCGAGCGCAGCGCCCTGATAATGGGCACTGCCTCCGCCGAATCTTTAGTCAAAGCCGTTGAAGGCGTCGGATATGGCGCTGAAGCTATCGAAGACGATGCGAAACGCCGCGAACGCCAGCAAGAAACCGCCAACGCCGCCGTGAAGCGCTTCCGCTGGCAGGCTATTCTGGCGCTGGCCGTGGGTATTCCGGTGATGGTGTGGGGAATGATCGGCGACAACATGATGGTCTCCGATGACAACCGCTCATTGTGGCTGGTTATCGGGATAGTCACCCTCGGCGTGATGGTGTTTGCCGGTGGGCATTTCTATCGCAGCGCCTGGCGCAGTTTGCTCAACAAAACTGCCACCATGGATACGCTGGTGGCACTTGGTACTGGTGCGGCATGGATTTATTCCATCACCGTCAACCTCTGGCCGCAGCACTTCCCAATGGAAGCGCGCCACCTTTACTACGAAGCCAGTGCGATGATTATCGGCCTGATAAACCTCGGGCATATGCTGGAGCAACGCGCCCGCCAGCGTTCTTCTAAAGCACTGGAACGCCTGCTGGATTTAACCCCGCCAACGGCGCGTGTGGTAACCGAAGAAGGTGAGAAAAGTGTCCCACTGGCCGAAGTTACAGCGGGCATGATTTTGCGCCTGACTACTGGCGACCGTGTACCGGTCGATGGGGAAATTACCCAGGGTGAGGCCTGGTTTGATGAAGCAATGCTGACAGGTGAGCCGGTGCCGCAGCAAAAATCGACCGACGAGCCGATTCATGCCGGGACTGTCGTGCAGGATGGCAGCGTACTGTTTCGCGCGACAGCAACGGGTAACCACACCACGCTGTCACGCATTATTCGCATGGTGCGCCAGGCACAAAGCAGTAAGCCGGAAATCGGCCAACTGGCAGATAAAATCTCGGCGGTATTTGTTCCGGTGGTCGTGCTGATTGCGCTGTTTAGCGCCTCGATTTGGTACTTCTTCGGCCCGGCACCGCAAATCGTTTATACGCTGGTGATCGCTACCACCGTGCTGATTATTGCCTGCCCTTGTGCTCTGGGCCTGGCAACGCCGATGTCGATTATTTCCGGTGTCGGTCGTGCTGCTGAATTTGGTGTGTTAGTCCGTGATGCCGACGCGCTGCAACGCGCCAGTACGCTCGATACCATCGTGTTTGATAAAACCGGCACGCTGACCGAGGGCAAACCGCAGGTCGTTGCCGTCGTCACGTATAACGGCAGCACTGAAGCCGACGCGTCGCGATTTGCCGCCGCACTGGAACAAGGTTCAAGCCACCCGCTGGCACGTGCCATTCTCGATAAAGTGAGCGGTGCCGAACTGCCACAGGTCAATGGCTTTCGCACCTTGCGTGGGTTAGGCGTCAGTGGCGAAACCGAGGGCAGACAATTGTTGCTCGGCAACAAAGCGCTGATGGATGAGCAGAAAGTAGATACCGCCCCAATGGCGGCAGAAATTGAAGCGCAGGCCAGCCGTGGTGCAACGCCGGTGCTGCTGGCCGTCGACGGCAAACTGGTCGCATTATTTGCCATCCGCGATCCCCTGCGAGCTGACAGCATCAGCGCCCTGCAACGTTTGCATCGTAACGGCTACCGCCTGGTGATGTTGACCGGCGATAACCCAACGACCGCCAACGCCATTGCCAAAGAAGCCGGAATTGATGAAGTGATCGCCGGGGTGCTGCCGGATGGTAAAGCCGAAGCGATTAAAAATCTGCAACAGCAGGGCCGCCAGGTCGCTATGGTGGGTGATGGCATTAACGATGCACCAGCCTTAGCGCAGGCTGAAGTCGGGATTGCGATGGGCGGTGGCAGTGATGTCGCCATCGAAACTGCCGCCATCACGCTGATGCGCCACAGCCTGGTGGGAGTGGCGGACGCGCTGGCGATTTCCAAAGCCACACTGAGTAACATGAAGCAGAACCTGGTAGGGGCGTTTATTTACAACACGTTGGGCATCCCAATTGCCGCAGGGATTTTGTATCCGCTAACCGGAACGTTGCTTAACCCGGTGGTTGCCGGTGCGGCAATGGCGCTGTCATCGATTACCGTAGTCAGCAACGCCAACCGTTTGTTGCGCTTTAAACCGAAGGACTAGCTGTCGGATGACGCTACGCTTTTCCGACCTACGGCTCGAGTGTTTACTGTTGTGAAATTTGCACCGGGCCAATCGCAGCGGTAGCATGACTTTTTTGCCAGGGAATCTGCCAATGGGTCTGCTATCGCGAATTAGCGCATTGTTTTCAAACCTTTCTAACACCCGCTATCCCTGGCCTGCTCTGGATATTGTGCTGCCCGGCCAGCGCCATCTGCACCTGGTCGGCAGTATTCATATGGGGACATGCGACATGTCCCCGCTGTCCGACAAGCTGCTTAATAAACTCAGGGACGCTGACGCACTGATTGTTGAGGCGGACATTTCCGAGAATAGCTCTCCCTTCCCCGATATTGCCGATGAACTGCCACTGGAGCAGCGCTTGTCTGCCGAAAACTGGGCACAAGTGGTGTCATTAACCCAGGAAATGGGTATCCCGATGAGCCAAATAGATAACCAACCGGCGTGGCAAATTGCGCTAGTGTTGCAGGCTCACCAGGCACAGCGCCTGGGTTTACGCGCCAATTACGGGATTGATTTTCAGTTACTGGAAGCGGCAAAAACCATGGCGGTTCCGGTTATTGAACTGGAAGGTGCACAGCATCAAATTGATATTCTTACCCGTTTACCCGATGGCGGTATGCCGCTGTTAACCGACACGCTCACGCACTGGCATACCAATGCTCGCCTGCTGCAAATGATGATCAGCTGGTGGCTGGAAGCACCGCCACAAGGTGGCAATGTGCAATTGCCAAACACTTTTGGCGATGAGTTATACGATGTACTTATGGGTCAACGTAATCTGGCCTGGCAGCATTTCCTGCAACAATTGCCCGCCGGGCGCTATGTGGTTGCCGTCGGTGCACTGCATTTGTACGGGAAGGGAAATTTACCTGAGCTATTGAAAAATATCCCCAAATAATTCGAGTTGCATTGCGGCGGCAAGAGAATGAGTTCCTATGAGCTTACTCTAGTAAGTGATTAGGGCGACTGAACGCAGCCAACAAAGAGGCAACTTGAAGTATGACGGGGAGATAAAAAAACGGCCAATATCGCTATTGGCCCGTCAAAGAGGAATTTGTATATTGTTGTAGTTATTCTGGTCGAATTAACGACCAGATAGAGAATTGTCGCTCAATGTGACGATTAACGCCATCACTATTCAGTGACATTATAATATTTGGAAAACATATCACGCTGCTTACTAATACGTGCGCTTTTAAGGCAAAAGCGCTAAGAAGGACAGATGACTCCCGCCGTAAAATTGCTCGAAAAAAACCGCGTTTCATTTCAATTACATGCTTACGACCACGATCCAGGTGAAACCAATTTTGGTGACGAAGTGGTGCGCAAACTGGGCCTGAATGCCGAACAAGTCTACAAAACGCTGTTGGTCGCCATCAACGGCGACATGAAACAATTAGCGGTTGCCGTGACGCCCGTTTCCGGACAACTGGATTTAAAGAAGGTGGCGAAAGCGTTAGGCGCTAAAAAAGTTGATATGGCCGATCCGCTGGTCGCACAGCGCATTACCGGTTATTTGGTGGGCGGCATTAGCCCTCTGGGGCAGAAAAAACGCCTGCCGACGGTGATTGATGCTCCGGCACAAACTTTCCCATCTATTTACGTTTCGGGCGGTAAACGCGGGCTGGATATTGAACTGGCAGCCAGTGATTTGGCGAAGCTGCTGAATGCGACTTTCGCTGAGATTGCCCGTCGCGATTGACGAATATGCCCACGCAATCCTCCCAAAAGAGCAATTTCAGTCAGGACGCAGCGACGTGCTGCAGGCAAAGTAAGCGTCTTGAGGGAGGAACAATGAATAGCGATAGACTCAATCTGTATACCCGGCGTTTTGAACAGGTTTTTGCCTATGTCGAACAGCATCTGGACAGCCCGTTAACGGTTGAGCAACTCAGTGAAGTTGCCTGTTTTTCTCGTTTTCACTTTCATCGCCAGTTCAGCCTATTTTGTGGCATCAGTATCAGTCGCTACATCACGCTAATGCGCTTGAAAAGAGCGTCTTTGCGGCTGGTGAACCATCCGCAGGAAAAGGTGATAAACATTGCCCTGGATGCCGGATTCGAGAATCCTGAATCATTTTCCCGTGCCTTCAAAAACACCTTCGACCTGACGCCCAGCGAATTTCGCAAAGATCCCATTTGGGTCGACTGGCAGGTACATTTTCAATTTCCCGGACGGGAAAATCAGCAGAGGCTAGAGAATATGGATGTGAAAATCATCACCGTTGAGCCAATGAAAGTCGCGGTACTGGAACATCTTGGCGACCCGTTACGGGCGAATAATACCGTTGCGACGTTTATTGAATGGCGTAAAGCATCAGGGCTTTCAGACTACATCACTCATGGGACTTACGGCGTGCCGTATAGTGACCCGGCCACGACACCCGGCGATGAGTTCCGCTTTGATGTGTGCGGGGAGCTGAGTAAAGAAGCAAATGGCCAGGTTCCAGAAAACCCGCAAGGCGTTATCTGCAAAACCTTGCCTGGTGGACGTTGTGCGGTAGTTCGGCATGTCGGTGCGTACGAGCGTATCAGCGAAAGCGTTTACTATCTTTACCGCCAGTGGTTGCCACAAAGTGGTGAGGAGTTGCGCGATTTCCCGGTCTATTTCCGCTATCTGGAGCTGGATAAAAACCACCCTGAGCATGCGCAGCAGACTGATATTTTATTGCCGCTGAAATAGCGCCCTCACCCCGGCCCTCTCCCCCAGGAGAGGGAGAAAACCATCCCGAACAGTCCTCTCTCCCTCAGGAGAGGGAGAAAACTATACCGGACAATTTCCTCTCCCACATGGGTATACCGAACAGTCCCCTCTCCTTTGGGAGAGGGTTAGGGTGAGGGGGAAAAGTTACTGCCAGCTCACCTCGCCCTTCGGCTCGTAAGCATTCACATCAAGCGGAGAATTTTGCTCGATGTACTGTTTCAACACTTCCGCATCCACAAACCCGGTATTCACAAATCCCGGTTTTTTGTCGATTTCCGGATAACTATCACCACCGGAAGCGTTAAAGTTCAGCGTCGCCATGCGGTATGTTTTCGCAGGGTCTACTGGCTCACCTTTGATTTTCAAATCTTGCAGACCGGCGGCCGTTGCCACAAAGCTGACATTCGAGAACTGCGGATAGGCTCCGGAATCGGGTTTCTTCTGCGCAACCGCGCTCAGATACTCAACCACATCTTTGCCCGTCATATCGATATAGGTCACGGTGTTGCCAAACGGCTGCACTTTCAGCACATCTTTATAAGTGATGTCACCTGCTTCAATCGAATCACGGATACCACCACCGCTCATGACGGCGAAGTCGGCACTGGTACGCGCCATTTGTGCCGCCAGTAACAGACGTGCGAGGTTAGTTTGCACAAAACGAACCTTGCTGCGATCGCCTTCCAGATGCCCGTTCACACTACCTACTTTGACATTAAGCTGCGCCTGGCCTTTATTCTGGAATGGCGTCAACAGTGAGAGCATCTGTTGGTTTTCAGGGATTTGCGGCGTATAGAGCACGCGCTCGCTTTCACCGTTATCGTAGGTGATCTTTTTCTTCAGGTTGATGGGGATTAACTGGTAATTCACCAGTTTCATCTCGCCGTTGCGGAACTCGAAATCGGCACGGCCAACGTATTTGCCCCACTCGTGAGCCTGAACAATCCAGATACCGTTTTGTTTGTCTGGCGCACACGGGGTGCCCGGTACGTAATCAACCTGCTTTTTGTTTTCCGCAGCCATACACACTGGGTTTTGTGAGTGGCCGCCAACAATCATGGTCAGCGCCCCGGCAGGCAAACTGCGAGCCATTTCCACATCGCCTGGCGCGTTGGAACCGTGCTGGCCGTTATCGTAATGGCCCATATGGGTTGCAGCGATCAGCACATCTGGTTTTTCAGTGGTTTGCAGCTCCTGAATCACCAGTTTTGCTTCATCAGCAGGTTTGCGGAATTCGATATCGGTGAAGTATTCAGGGTTACCAATTTTCGCCGTATCGTCGGTGGTTAAACCGATCACCGCAATTTTAATACCCTGAGGCTTAAAGATGGCCCACGGTTTAAACAGTCGCTCACCGGTACTTTTCTGGTAAATATTGGCCGAAAGTAGCGGGAATTTCGCCCATTTTTCTTGTTGGCGTAACACCGTGAGCGGGTTGTCGAATTCATGGTTGCCGATAGCCATCGCATCGTAGCCAATCAGGTTCATGCCACGGAAATCGGGTTCCGCATCCTGCAAGTCGGATTCGGGAACACCAGTGTTGATGTCACCACCAGACAGCAGCAGCACACTACCTCCCTGCTCTGCCACCTCTTTACGAATACTATCCACCAGAGTTTTTTGCGCAGCCAGGCCGTACTCGGCGTGTTCGTTACGCCAAAAATGACCGTGGTGATCGTTGGTGTGCAGAATGGTGATGTTGTAGGTTTTATCTTTTTCCCATGCCAGTGCCGATGCACTAGTCAGACTGACTGCCATCAGCAGTGCCGTGGTCACCCCTTTCACTACGAACTTCATCGCAAATCTCCATATTTAATTAGTAAGCCTGGGTTTAGCATAGATTAATCATTTTTATGATTGTGACTTTATTCAGCTCACGCCTGCAGGTATGTTAGCTGAGTAATGATTTCCTACGGCTCCATCAGTGAACCGGATAATAATAAATCACTCAATATATGACAGGTACTTATGGCAATCTCGGAACAAACTCTCGCACCGCCTGAGCCTAAGAAGGCTCGCACCGCGTTCGGAATTTTAGGAGCAATCAGCCTTTCTCATTTGCTCAACGATATGATTCAGTCGCTCATTCTGGCGCTCTACCCGCTGCTACAGAGTGAGTTCTCGCTGAGTTTTGTGCAGATAGGGATGATCACGCTGACCTTCCAGGTCACCTCATCGCTTCTTCAGCCGGTGGTAGGATACTACACAGATAAATACCCGATGCCATGGTCATTGCCGATTGGCATGTGCTTCACACTTTGCGGATTGGTCATTCTGGCCCTGGCGGGTAGCTTCCCGATGGTACTACTGGCAGCAGGCCTGGTGGGCACCGGTTCTTCAGTATTCCACCCGGAATCCTCCCGTGTGGCGCGTATGGCATCCGGCGGTCGCCATGGTCTTGCGCAGTCGCTGTTCCAGGTTGGTGGCAACTTCGGTAGTTCATTAGGTCCGTTGTTGGCCGCGCTGATTATTGCTCCGTATGGTAAAGGTAACGTCGGCTGGTTTGTACTGGCTGCGCTGTTGGCGATTATTGTCTTGCTGCAAATTAGCCGCTGGTATGCCGCGCAACATCGTATGGCGAAAGGTAAGACTGCGGCTCCCGTAGTAAACCCACTGCCACGCAAAAAAGTGATTCAGGCGGTGAGTGTGTTGCTGGTGCTGATTTTCTCTAAGTACTTTTATATGGCAAGTATCAGCAGCTATTACACCTTCTATCTGATGCACAAATTTGGTTTGTCAGTACAAAACGCCCAGTTCCATCTGTTCGCCTTCTTGTTTGCGGTAGCCGCCGGAACTGTGATTGGCGGGCCTGTTGGCGATAAAATTGGCCGTAAGTATGTCATCTGGGGTTCGATTCTGGGTGTCGCGCCATTCACGCTATTCCTGCCGTACGTTTCGCTGTACTGGACAGGCATACTGACAGTAATTATCGGCTTTATTCTGGCCTCGGCATTTTCCGCTATTCTGGTTTACGCGCAAGAACTTATGCCTGGACGTATCGGTATGGTTTCCGGGCTGTTCTTCGGTTTTGCCTTTGGCATGGGCGGGCTGGGCGCTGCGATATTGGGCTTAGTGGCTGACCACACAAGTATCGAGTTAGTCTATAAAATATGTGCTTTCCTGCCACTTCTTGGCATATTGACCATATTCCTGCCTGACAATCGCCATAAGTCTTAGTTATAAGGGCCAGATAGTTTCTCTGGCCCTGCACTTCCCGCATATTCCTCAATGTCTTTTAGAGATTAACCTTGTAAAACCCCCTTCCTGCACCCATTTTTGTCTAAATGCGCCTTTTCTTAAAAAATCACTTATTTAACACCCACACCGATTAAAAAATTGTCATAAACTAAAAGTAGAGTATTGGATCTTATTTGTTACGAAAGGAGACTGAATGCATCATGCCACCCCGCTTATCACCACCATTGTCGGAGGCCTTGTCCTGGCCTTTTTACTCGGTATGCTCGCCAACAAACTGCGAATATCGCCACTGGTGGGCTATTTGTTAGCTGGGGTATTAGCTGGCCCTTTTACGCCAGGTTTTGTCGCAGACACTAAACTGGCCCCGGAACTGGCCGAACTGGGCGTTATCTTGCTGATGTTTGGCGTTGGTTTGCATTTCTCTTTAAAGGATTTGATGGCGGTAAAGGCCATCGCCATCCCCGGAGCTATCGCCCAGATTGGTGTGGCGACGCTGCTGGGTATGGCGCTTTCATCGCTGATGGGCTGGTCATTGATGACCGGTATCGTGTTCGGCCTGTGTCTTTCCACCGCCAGTACCGTGGTGCTGTTACGGGCGCTGGAAGAGCGGCAATTAATTGACAGCCAGCGCGGGCAAATCGCGATTGGCTGGTTGATTGTTGAAGATCTGGTGATGGTGTTAACGCTGGTTCTGCTGCCCGCAGTTGCCGGAATGATGGAAAAAGGCGACGTAGGCCTGGCTTCGTTGTCACTGGATATGGGTTTGACGATAGGCAAAGTGGTCGCGTTTATCGCCATTATGCTGATTGTTGGCCGCCGTCTGGTGCCGTGGATTCTGGCACGTAGTGCTGCGACCGGTTCACGCGAGCTGTTTACGCTGGCGGTTCTCGCGCTGGCGCTGGGTATCGCTTTTGGCGCGGTTGAGCTGTTTGATGTGTCGTTTGCACTCGGTGCGTTCTTTGCCGGGATGGTGCTCAACGAATCTGAGCTGAGCCATCGCGCGGCACACGACACCCTGCCGCTACGCGACGCATTCGCGGTGCTGTTTTTTGTTTCGGTCGGCATGTTATTCGACCCAATGATTCTGATTCAGGAACCGCTTGCGGTGCTGGGTACTGTCGCCATCATCGTGTTTGGTAAATCCCTGGCGGCCTTCTTCCTGGTGCGCCTGTTCGGCCACTCGCAACGCACCGCATTAACCATTGCAACAAGCCTTGCGCAGATTGGTGAGTTTGCCTTTATCCTGGCTGGGCTAGGAATGGCGCTGAATCTGTTGCCGCAGACCGGGCAAAATCTGGTGCTGGCCGGGGCGATTTTGTCGATTATGCTCAATCCAATTTTGTTTGCCATCCTTGAGCGTTATCTCGCCAAAACCGAAACGCTGGAAGAGCAGACGCTGGAAGAGGTGATTGAGGACGAGAAGCAAGTCCCGGTCGATATTTGCAATCACGCCTTGTTGGT
>NZ_JAHWLU010000110.1:0-16248 GCF_022134725.1 Buttiauxella sp. S19-1 | reverse complement strand
ACCTATCACTCTGCACAAAAAGCCAAACACTCCCCTCGCGATGTCAATATATTCCCGCCCAACTTCGGTTATGACCCATTTAAAAGGAGCCTGCCTGTGTGCGACATGGAAAAAAAAGTCTATCTGATAACCAATCGATCGTTACAAAGCCAACTGTTACTGAATTTTTTGACACAAGAAAGTGATGCCTCCGTTATTTTTCTTGATATAAACCAATCATTTACACCAGACGCCATTACGCAATCGATTGTTCTGTATGATGTTCAGGCATCCAGTCGACGCGCCAGCAAACGGTGGTCTGGATTATTTAATCGTAGCGAAGGCCATTTTCGTGGTTATCTGATTAATTGCCCAACATCCCTTTCAGTGTATGAAAAGATTTCCTGGCCTTTCTTTGAGTCGATGATATCCCGCGATTGCCCCACTGAATCGCTACTCAATTTGATTAGTAAGGCAGAAAAATCATTGCCAGGAATGAATAAAAGATACTTATCGAAAAAATCACAAAATATACCCACAGGCTCCCCACGTATTAAAGATCTCACTGAAAGGGAATATGAAATACTAAGTGAACTCTGTAAGGGGGGATCAAACTTGCAAATCGCTAACAACTTTTTTATTAGCGAACACACTGTCAGAACACATATTTATAATATCTTTAAGAAAATATCAGTCACCAACCGCACACAGGCAGCAAATTGGGCTAACCACCAGTTTACTAAATGCCTAAGCGAATGATTTAGGTGAGGGTATTGAATTGAAAACGCTGCGGGCTGAGGTGAAGAATACGTTTACACCCCTGCCCGTTCTGCGCGTAACTCCGCGGATTACATTAATCCGCAACGCTTTTTACTGCGGTCAGTTGCCTGCTGATACAGTTCAAATTCGTCGGCAACCGGCGCGCCCAGCGCTTCTTCAAACGCGACACGGCTGGAATGGCCGTGGCTGCGTTGGCCGCCTTCACTACCCAAATTCGACTGGAAAATCCCAGCCGCACTGACCGGCAGAAAATCTTCATAAATAATCGGTTGTGCCACCAGCCAGCCACGTTCAATTAATGGCTGCGGATCATCACCGGGTTTAATCGACTGGCGGTGCGTTTCCCCTACTGGCGTTAAACGATAGCGGAAATAAGCCAAATCCTGGCAGCGCATCAGCGTCTCGCTGTCTGGCAGTCGGGTGAAAATTTCCTGCAAATGTTGCTGGTGGCTAAAGTTATCCTGCCCGTTGCCCGCTTCATTAAGTAGCTCGTCATACAACGCGCGCCCTTTCGGGGTTAACGCAACACCTCGCTGCTCAATTTCCCCAAAGCGCGCGGTATGCGTCCCATGATGGACGCCAGCAAAAATAATCGGTTCTTCAAGCGCTTTAAAACTGGTCTGGCGCAACAATATTGGGAACATGCGGCGCGGTGGCCCTTCAATAATCGCTTTCGGCGCAATGCCATATTCCGGCATCAACGCCTGCACACGGTCAATATCCAGGGTGCGTGGCGTCAGGTGGTTAATGTGGCAACCACGGAAACAAACCACGTCGGCAATCAGGCGGTGCTGTTGATGAAATGCCTGGTAGGTTTGCGCATCCACCGTGGCATGGCTGTGCCAACGGAAAGTTTCCAGCGCCTGTTCGACAAACTCATTGGCCTGGGCTTCGCTAAACGCCCCCTGCTGGTCGTAAATATCGAGCAATGCCCGACAACGCGGGGTGAAAATATCGCGTTCTGCGAGGATCGCCGCAGCGGTCTTTCGCAGTTCTGGGTCTTCGATTAATTCAAGACGCAATAACGAGGTGAAAATGCGGAACGGATTACGCGCCAGCGCCGCATCGTCAACCGGACGAAATGCCGTGGAATGCACCGGAACGCCCGCCTGAGAGAGATCGTAATAGCCGACCGGATACATGCCCATCACCGCGAACACGCGGCGTAAGGTTGCCAGTTCCTCTGCTTTTCCCACCCGAATCGCGCCGTGGCGCTCAACATTCAGGCGTGCCAGTTCGTCGGCATTTTCAAGCTGTTGTTGCAGATCCGGATTATTTTCCAGCACCGCCAGATTCACGTCGGCGACTAACTCTAACAAGGTTCCGTACTGCGGCACCTCTTGCTGGTACATCGCCGACATAGCGTGCGAAAATTTTTCCCGAATATCATCAGCCGTGATGTTGTTCGCCATGATGTCGTATCTCCAGTGAATATTGCTGAAAGCGTAGAATGTTGCGCAGCGGTTTTGGGCGAAGAATTTTCGTTTTGTGATCGACTCTACAGGCCAATATCAGAAGTAATGCTAACAACGACTTTCATAGCTAAAGGTTATGATTGGCGGCACTTAAATTCACTTTAATTTAACAAGCCATTAACCGAGACTGCATGGGACGGTACTTAATAAATAAAACATCACCCTCTGCCTGGAGTTCCCAATGTCGAAAGAACTTATCCATCGCAATTACGATTCCCATCCTCCGGCTTTCGCGCCGGGGTATAAAACCAGCGTGCTGCGCTCGCCGCGAAATGCGTTGATTTCACTGCAAAACTCGCTATCTGAAATCACTGGCCCGATATTTGGCGCGAAAGATCTCGACCCGCTGGATAACGATTTGATCATGAATTACGCCAAAGACGGTTTGCCAATTGGTGAACGTATTATCGTGCACGGTTATGTGCGTGATGGTTTTGGCCGCCCGATGAAAAACACGCTGGTGGAAGTGTGGCAAGCCAATGCTGGCGGCCGTTATCGCCATAAAAAAGACAAGTATCTTGCACCAATCGACCCTAATTTTGGCGGCTGTGGGCGCGTTTTGACTGATGAAAATGGCTATTACTTTTTCCGCACCATCAAGCCCGGCCCGTATCCATGGCGTAACCAGGCCAGCGACTGGCGTCCTTCACATATCCACTTTTCGCTCTCCGGCGAATCCTTTGCCCAACGTCTGATTACGCAGATGTATTTTGAAGGTGATCCTCTGATCAAACAGTGCCCGATTGTGAAAACGATTAATAACGATGATGCTATCCGCACCTTGATTGCCGAGCTGGATACCCATGCAGCCGTCCCGCTCGACAGCCTGGCCTATCGTTTTGATTTAGTGTTACGCGGCCACCGCGCTACGTTGTTTGAAAACCGCACCCAAGGAGCCGTGTGATGAAAGATTATTTAGCGGAAACCGCCTCGCAAACCGCGGGCCCATATGTCCATATCGGCCTGGCTCCGCAAGCGGCGGGATTTAACATTTTTGAGAAAAATTTTAGCCATGTGCTGACGAACTCGCATACCCAGGGCGAGCGGATTATCGTTGAAGGCCGGGTGTTTGATGGTTCCGGCACGCCGGTGCGCGATGTGTTGCTGGAAGTGTGGCAAGCCAATGCTGCCGGGCGTTACAACCACCCCGCCGACCAGCAAACGGATAAAAAACTGGATGACGATTTTCGTGGCTGGGGCCGCACCTGTTCAGATTTCGACAGCGGCGTGTGGCGTTTTGACACCATCAAACCCGGTGCAGTGACTGGCCGTGATGGGCGTATGATGGCTCCCCATCTGAATCTGTGGATTGTGGCGCGCGGGATAAATATCGGCCTGAATACGCGGATGTATTTTTCCGACGAGCAAGCGGCGAATGAGACCGATCCGGTGCTGAATTTGATTGAGTGGGAAGTGCGCCGTAAGACGTTGATTGGCAAGCGCGAGCAGCGTGGCGACGAGGTGGTGTATACGTTTGATGTGTATTTACAGGGGGAGCGGGAGACGGTGTTTTTTGACTTGTAAGTTCAGATTAAAACGGGTGGATGCTGCGAGCGCTTATCCACCCTAACCCTTATTACCCTCACCCTTTGTTATCAAAACAAATCAATTGTTAATGAATTTTTGCTAGCAAGTTATCAAAATTAAACAACTTATCTTGTCAGCGCGTCGGGTCTGTTTTTAACATCAGGTTATGGAAAAAAACGGTTTGTTCAGTCAGCGCATTCGCTTGCGCCATCTTCATACTTTCGTAGCTGTCGCTCAACAGGGAACGCTGGGGCGCGCAGCTGAGACTCTTAATCTAAGCCAGCCTGCTTTATCAAAGACGCTTAATGAACTTGAGCAGCTAACCGGCACGCGTTTGTTTGATCGCGGACGTCTGGGCGCGCAAATGACGCTGATGGGCGAACAGTTCCTGACACATGCCGTTAAGGTGCTGGATGCGTTGAATCACGCAGGGCAATCCCTCACTCAGAAAGATGGCAAAAGCACGTCTGTTATCCGCGTGGGTGCGCTGCCCACGGCGGCGCTGGGGATTTTGCCAAAAGTTATCGGCCAGTTTCACAAGCAACAAAGTGATGTCACGCTGCAAGTGGCGACCATGAATAACACCATGCTGTTATCGGGGCTGAAATCGGGTGAGCTGGATTTAGGTATCGGCAGAATGTCCGACCCGGAATTGATGACCGGGCTGAATTATGAGCTGTTGTTCCTCGAGTCATTAAAACTGGTGGTGCGGCCGGGTCACCCGCTGCTGCAAGAGAACATCACGCTGAGTAAAGTGATGGAGTGGCCGGTGGTGGTTTCCCCGAAAGGCACTATTCCGCGACAAAATGCCGAAGCCTTGCTTGCCAGCCAGGGCTGTAAGATGTCTACGAGTTGTGTAGAAACGCTTTCCGCTTCGCTTTCTCGCCAGTTGACGGTGGATTACAACTACGTGTGGTTTGTGCCGTCGTGCGCGGTGAAAGAGGATTTACGCCAGGGAACTCTGACGTCGTTGCCGGTCACCACTCAGGGTGCGGGCGAACCGATTGGTATTTTGACGCGTGTCGATACGCCGTTGTCGCCGGGTGCGCAAATTTTGTTGGCGTCGATTCGCAAATCGATTCCGGGGTGAAAAATGGTGGATGACGCCTATGGCTTATCCACCCTACAACACTGTTTTCGTAGGTCGGATAAGCGTTAGCGTCATCCGACATGAATTAACCGGCGGTGTCCAGCTCATCAAACACCTGCTGAGCCAGATGCATGGTGGCGTTGGCGGCGGGCAATCCGCAGTACAGCGCCGAATGCATAATCAACTCTTTGAGTTCATCACGCGTCACACCATTGTTAAACGCCGCGCGCAGGTGCATTTTCAGCTCAGCTTCACGGTTTAACGCAATCAACATCGCGATGGTTATCATACTGCGGGTATGGCGCTCAAGCCCTGGACGTGTCCAGATATCCCCCCAGGCATAACGGGTAATAAAGTTCTGGAACTCTTCATTAAGCGGCGTGAGCTGCGTCAATGTACGGTCGACGTGCTTATCACCCAGCACTTCGCGGCGCACTTTCATTCCTTGTTGGTAATGATCTTCATCCTTCATGATGTCAGTCGTCCTGTTGAATAAAGTTGAGTAGTGCGACGTTAAAGCCGTGGGCGTCTTCAATGCTGGAAAGGTGCGATGCTTTAAGCGTCACAAGATGAGAACCGTGAACCTGCTGGTGCATAAATTCGCTGTCTGCCACGCTGCAAACGGGGTCGTTGGCACCCGCAATAAACTGCATCGGCACTGTAATAGCGTCAATTTCACCACGTAGATCGGCTGCGGCTAACGCTTCGCAACAGGAGGCATAACCTTCAGGGTTGATTTGCCCAAGTGTTGCGCACAGCGCATCAACTTGCGCAGGGTGGTGTTTGACAAAATCGTCAGTAAACCAGCGCGATGGTGCACTTTTGGCAATCGCCGACATCCCTTCGTGGCGCACAGTACGCGCTCGTTCCAGCCAGCCGTTTTGTTCGCCGATTTTTGCCGCGCTATTGGCTACCGTCACCGAAAGAAAACGCTCGGGGGCAAAACGTGCCAGCCACAACCCCGTTAATCCGCCCATTGAAATCCCACAAAAATGCGCCTGCTGGACTCCGGCATCATCCATCACACTCAGCACGTCTTCCGCTAATTGTGGCAGCGTGGTTTTCTCGTTTTTGCGTGTGCGCCCATGGCCGTGCGTGTCATAACGCAGCACTCGGAAGTTTTCCAGCAGCGCCGCCATTTGTGGTTGCCACATCTCAAATGTGGTGCCCAGTGAGTTTGATAACACCACCACCGGCGCGCCGCTCGGCCCTTCGAGTTGATAATAATGGCTCATACTAGCTCCCTGTTTTGTTGTGCCGCCCGCGCCAAAACCTGGTTGATAAACGTGTTGTTGCTACCAAGGGCTTGTTGCGGGTCGAGCAGATGTTCGATTTGTGTCAAAGATAGATATGACGCGACTTGTGGGTGTTGTGCGAGCAAAGCCGCAAGCGGCTGGTTTTCATCCAGTGCGCGATGGCAAAGTTGTTCCACCAGATGATGCGCCGCCTGTTTGCCAAGTGATTGTGCCAGGGCCAAAGTCACCGATTCGGCCATAATCAGGCCGTGGGTAATATCCAGATTGGCACGCATTTTTTCTGCGTTGACCTGCATCCCGCCGATTAAATCCAGCGCGGTTTGCATCACGCCACCGCTCAGCGTAATCAGTTCGGGAAGGGTTTCCCATTCGGCCTGCCAGCCGCCGAGCGCTCTTTCATGTTGTTGATTTTGGCTGGCGTAAAGTGTTGCCATTAGCCCAGGAATACGGGTGGTTGCGGTCAGGATCGCCGCACAACTCACTGGATTGCGTTTATGGGGCATGGTGGAAGAACCACCGCGCCCTTCGGCAATCGGTTCGCCCACTTCAGCCACTTCGGTTTGCATCAGTAATGAAAAATCAGTGGCAAATTTGCCGAGTGTGGTGCTGACACCGGCGAACCACGCCCCCACTTCCAGTAATCTGTCGCGCTGGCTGTGCCACGGTGTATCGGCCTGGTTCAGTGCCAGCACGTTTGCCAGTGCCAGTGAAACGTTGATGCCCTGCTCTTTTAGCGAAGCCAGCGTGCCTGCGGCACCGCCAAATTGCAGCACTAACACGCGCGGTTTCATTTCATGCAAACGTTGCTGCCAGCGCAGTAACGCATCGAGCGTGCCCGCAAGTTTCAAACCAAACGTTATCGGCAATGCGTGCTGCATCCAGGTTCTGCCTGGCATCACGCTATGCTGATGACGCTGGATTTGTTCGATTAACGCGCTGATTAACTGCCCAAGCAATGCTTCACTGGCAACGAGCGCCGCACGCAGTTGCAAAACCAGGCCGCTATCAATCACGTCCTGGCTGGTTGCGCCCCAGTGAACATAACGCGCGGCCTGTTCGTCATGCTGTTTGACGCAGGCGGTGAGCTGTTTCACCAGCGGAATCGCCAGGTTTCCAGCGCCCGCAGCCGCCTGAGCTAACGCCTGCACGTCCAGTTTATCGACCTGACACTGTACGGCAATCGGCTGCACTGCCGATTCGGGGATCGCGCCACAAAGCGCTGTCGCCCGCGCTAACGCCGCTTCAAAATCCAGCATTCCTTGTAACGTGCTGTGGTCGCTGAAGATTTCGCTCAACGGTGATGCACGCAACATCGGGTTAAACAGTGTCATGCCTGCTCCTTAAACGCGTTCAATAATTAGTGCAATTCCCTGACCAACGCCAATACACATGGTGCACAGTGCGTAACGCCCGCTGCTACGCTTCAGTTGCCAGGCGGCGGTCATCGCCAGGCGGCCACCAGAAGCACCCAACGGATGCCCCAACGCGATGGCTCCTCCGTTCGGATTAACATGTTCTGCGTCATCCGGCAGGCCAAGGTCGCGCATTACCGCCAGTGCTTGCGCCGCAAAGGCTTCATTTAATTCAATCACATCCATCTGCGCGAGAGTTAACCCGGTTTGTGCCAGCACTTTGCGCACCGCAGGTGCCGGGCCAAAGCCCATGATACGCGGTGCGACTCCGGCGGTTGCCACGCCCACGACACGTGCTAGCGGCTGTAAACCGTGGGTGTTTAACGCCAGTTCGCTGGCGAGCAACAAAGCACAAGCCCCATCGTTAACCCCCGAGGCATTTCCGGCGGTGACGGTGCCGTCTGCACGCACCACGCCTTTAAGTTTTGCCAGCGACTCAATCGAGGTAGAACGCGGATGTTCGTCACGGTTAAATAACAGCGCGTCGCCTTTACGTTGCGCGATGGAAACGGGAATTAGCTCATCGTCAAAGATGCCCATTTCCTGCGCGCGTGCGGTGCGAAGCTGGCTGCGTAACGCAAAAGCGTCTTGATCTTCACGGTTGATATTGAAATCAGTCGCGACGTTTTCTGCCGTTTCTGGCATTGCATCAACGCCGTATTGCGCTTTCATCAGCGGGTTGATAAAACGCCAGCCAATGGTGGTGTCTTCCATCTTCATGCTGCGGCTAAATGCACTTTCCGCTTTGCCCATCACAAATGGCGCACGGGACATGCTTTCGACGCCACCGGCAATCATCAACTGTGTTTCACCACTTTTAATCGCTCGCGCCGCCACACCTAGCGCATCAAGGCTTGAGCCACACAAACGGTTGATGGTGGTGCCGGGAACCGTTTCCGGCATTCCCGCCAGCAGTAACGCCATGCGCGCCACGTTACGGTTATCTTCACCCGCCTGATTGGCACAACCATAAATCACGTCATCGACCGCCGACCAGTCAACATTCGGGTGGCGCTCCATCAGTGCTTTCAGCGGCAGCGCGGCTAAATCATCGCTACGTACGCCTGACAGTGTGCCACCAAATCGACCAAACGGAGTACGCACTCCATCACAGATAAATGCTTGATTCATCATAGTTCCTTACGCGCTTTCTGCCAGTTGTTCGAAGCCAAGTGTGACCGGTGTAATACGTTGTAATTCTTCAAATGACAGGCCGTTAAAGATTTCACGCACCACTGGCCCTTTTTCAGTGATATCAATCACTGCAAGGTCAGTGTAAATGCGGCTCACACAGCCAATTCCGGTGAGTGGATAAGAGCAGTTTTCTACCAGTTTGCATTCGCCGTCACGCGTGAGGTGATCCATCATCACAAATACCTGGCGCGCGCCGATAGCTAAGTCCATCGCCCCGCCGACAGCCGGGATGGAATCCACAGCACCGGTGCTCCAGTTCGCCAAATCACCGCTGGCAGACACCTGATAAGCCCCCAACACGCAGATATCGAGATGCCCGCCGCGCATCATGGCGAAGGAGTCGCCGTGGTGGAAAAAGCAGCCGCCGGTTAACAGGGTGACGTACTCTTTCCCCGCGTTGATCAATTCGGGATCTTCTTCCCCTTCAGCCGGCTTTGGCCCCATGCCCAACAAACCATTTTCACTGTGCAGGAAGATTTCTTTATCTGCCGGGAGGTAGTTGGCAATGCGCGTGGGCAAGCCAATGCCAAGGTTAACGTAAGCGCCTTCGGGAATGTCGCGGGCAACACGTTTTGCCATTTCATCGCGGGTGAGTTTTTTCACGTTTTAGCTCCTTATGCGCTCTGTGCCAGTGAGGTTTCGACGGCGACCAGGCGCTGGACAAAAATCCCAGGCGTCACGATATGTTCCGGGTCGAGTTCACCCAATGGCACCACGCGGCTGACTTCAGCAATGGTGACTGTCGCGGCGGTGGCCATAATTGGCCCAAAATTACGTGCCGCTTTGCGATAAACCAGGTTGCCCCAACGGTCGCCTTCATAAGCCTTGATTAGCGCGAAGTCGGCTTTTAATGGGTATTCCAGCACGTAGTGGCGGCCATCGATTTCCCGCGTTTCTTTACCTTCTGCGAGCGGCGTTCCAAAACCGGTTGGCGTGAATACCGCACCCAAACCTGAACCTGCGGCCTGAATACGCGCCGCCAGGTTACCTTGTGGCACCAGTTCCAGCTCAACTTCACCACGGCGATACAGGTCATCAAAAATCTGTGAATCCACCTGGCGCGGGAAAGAACAGACCATTTTACGCACCTGTCCGGCCTTCAGGAGTGCCGCCAGCCCGACTTCACCGTTACCGGCGTTGTTGTTGATAATGGTCAGGTTTTTTGCGCCCTGAGCAATCAGCGCATCGATAAGATACGTTGGCTGGCCTGCGGTGCCGAAGCCACCAATCATGATGGTTGCCCCGTCGAAAATTCCGGCGACGGCCTCTTCAAGCGAAGCCACACTTTTGTTGATCATCACGTTTCTCCTGGGGGTGCGCATTTCGCACAAGATTGCGTTGTTCGAACAAAATGTGACCCCGTTAACGAAGCTGGTCAAGGGCGATAATCGAAATATGGTGCGATTATCGAACATCATGTATGTTTGTTTGCAGAATGTGATCAACAGCGTGATCAACAACGAACATTCAGGAGAACAGAATGGAAATTCAACGTGAAGAACTGGCAGCGGGTGATGGCGATCCGTTTAAGGGCGATCCTAATTTTATGGCGTCACTAGCGCGTGGGCTGGAAGTGATTCAGGCGTTTACTCCGCAGCGTCGGCAGATGTCTATTTCACAAATCAGCCAAAAAACAGGGATCCCTCGTGCGGCGGTGCGCCGTTGTTTGTACACCCTGGGCAAGTTGGGTTTTGTCTATGCTGAAGATGGCAAGTATTACCAATTGCGACCACGGATTTTAGCGCTCGGCCACGCTTATCTGGCCTCCACGCCGCTGGCGAAATCCACCCAGCCGGTGCTGAAACATCTAAGTGAAATGCTCAATGAGTCTTGCTCGATTGCCACGCTGGATGGTGACGATATTCTGTATATCGCCCGCGCTTCCAGCTCGCGCATCATGACCATTGATTTAGATATTGGTAGCCGCCTGCCCGCATGGTCTACGTCAATGGGACGCGTGTTGTTGAGTTATTTGCCAGAAGAACAGCTGAATGATTTTCTTGGGCGTATCACCATGATTCGCTACACCCCGCAAACGGTGGATTCGGTGAGCAAACTGCGCGAAGAGTTAAAACGCGTGCGCCAGCAAGGATACGCACTTAACGATCAGGAGCTGGAAATGGGACTGCGTTCGATTGCCGTTCCGTTGGTTAACCCAGATGGCGCGGTGGTAGCGGCGCTTAACGTCGGCGTTCACGCCGGGCAGGTTTCATCGCAAGAGTTGCTCAACCGTGTGTTGCCTAAGTTGCAGGAAGCAGCGCAGGAGTTGTCGTTATTGTTGAAATAGATGTGGCGGGTAAATCGCGGTTTCAGAAGGTTTTGTAGGGTGGATAAACGCAGCGTCATCCACCAAAGAATGTTTAACGGCTGCGTTTTGCGTGGCGTTCCCAGTTTTCGACTTTTGCCTGCTCAGATTTTTTTAGCGCCACATAGCATGCACCGCTGCCGCCGTGATGGGGCATCGCGCTACAAAAAGCCTGCACTTCTTCAAATTCTGCCAGCCAGCGGGCAACATAACTGCGCACGATATTGGCGTGGGATTTATCTTCGCGTCCTTTACCATGAACGATCAGCAAATTACGCAGCCCGTCTTTTTTGGCTTGCTGAATGTAAGCAAAAAGCAACTGACGGCATTGTTCGACCGGCTGACGAATCAGGTTGAGGCTGGCTTCCTGTTTATATTTACCCTGTCGCAGTTTATCCAGCACACCAATTTGCAACCCTTCGCGCTTAAATTCAAGCTGTATGGCGAGCGGAATAATTTCCAGAAAATCGGTAGTGAGGAAGTTATCAAGCTGCACGGTATCGAGCTTTTGCACCACCTTCTCTTTCACCGGTTTCAACCACTGGCTGCTTTGGCAATCTTTCAGTGGTTTGACATCCTCCATGGCGTCAAGAAACAGCGATTTTTCGTCAAGGCTCATGGGCAATTCCTCCTGGTCCAGGCTTAATTCTGGAGTCACTATAACCGCCGATGTGCCGTGGCTCAACGCCCGTTTAACGGCACTGGCGACGAAACTGGTTGATTAGCGCCACCGTTAGCGGTGCCGGTGTTGCATCGCGCCGCTGAATCAAATAGTAAGTTGCCTGTGGCAGCGTTTCGGTGACATGTATCTGCTTTAACTGGTGCGCCAGCAACGGATCCTGGCCCAGCTCTGCGGGCAAGATACTCAAAAAATCACTTTGCGCCACCAGGCTGATACAGGCAGAAAACGTTTCGCAAACCACGCTGACGGTGGGGATTTCTGAGCGTTTTTGGAACATTTCTTCCAGTTGTTTGTAATAACTGCCACGTGGGGTGGGCATCGTCCAGTTGTAATGCAGTAACTCTTTTAATGAGGTGGCGTTGATCGCCGGATGGCCTTCACGGGCAAACACCGCAAAGGGTTTTTCAAGCAGCCGTTCAAAGGTGAATTCGTGATCGTACGGCCCCTGGTAATAGGTATTGATGGTGAAATCCAGTTCGCCCTGGCGCAACGCGTTGATCATCGAAACCAGTTGCCCTTCCATGATGCGTACTTTGACCTGCGGGTGTTTTTGGTGAAACGAGGTGATAACTGGCGGCATCAGTGTGCGCGAAATACTCGCGCCCATACCAATATTGATCTGCCCTGCCAGTTGCCCCTGGCGTTGCAAAATATCTTCTTGCGCGGCGCGTAACTCTTCGAGAATCAGCTGCGCATGCTGATAAAAACTCTCACCGCATTCGGTCAATGCCACCCCCTGACTGCGCCGGATAAACAGCCGCGCCGATAACCCTTCCTCTAATTCTTTAATCGATTTTGTCAGCGCGGGCTGCGACATATTTAACGCTCGGCTGGCACCACGAATGCTGCCATTTTGCGTCACAGCGACAAACGCACGAATCTGATGAAGCTTTACCTGGAAGGTCACAGCGCCCCCTGATAACCATTGGCTATCAACCGAAAGATTTTGGCATCTACTGTAATTCAAACTCTTGTGCCAGGGTAATCCTACGACGGCGAAAACTTACAGAAATCGCTGAGTGATAAGTAAAAACTATCACCACGTGAACTTGATCACAGAACAGGATGGGGTATGTCGCAATTAGAATGGGCAGTTCATGAGTTAGCACCACGCATGCAGCACTGGCGGCGTGACTTTCACCACTTTGCCGAGTCCGGCTGGCTTGAGTTTCGCACCGCCACGCATGTCGCCGAAGTGCTGCATCAATTAGGTTATCAGTTAGCGCTGGGGCGTGACGTGGTAGATGACGCGGCACGTATGGGTCTACCGTCAGCAGAAGTGCTGGTGCGTGAAGAACAACGTGCGCTGGAACAAGGCGCACTTAAACAATGGTTACCGCATTTTTCTGGCGGATTCACCGGCATTGTAGCGACGCTGGAAACCGGCCGTCCAGGGCCGGTGTTGGCTTTCCGCGTGGATATGGACGCGCTGGATTTAGGCGAAATGTTGCAACCGGTTCATCGCCCATTTGCCGAGGGTTTTGCCTCTTGCAACGCCGGAATGATGCACGCCTGTGGTCACGATGGGCACACAGCCATCGGGCTGGGGCTCGCCACCGTATTGCAGCAGTTTGCCGACCAGCTTAACGGCACTATCAAACTTATTTTCCAGCCTGCGGAAGAAGGCACACGCGGCGCTCGTGCGATGGTTGCTGCAGGTGCACTTGATAATATCGACTATTTTACCGCGATTCATATCGGCACCGGCATCCCGCTCGGCACCGTGGTGTGTGGCAGCGACAACTTTATGGCGACCACCAAATTTGATGTTGAGTTTACTGGCGTCGCCGCACATGCGGGCGGTAAACCCGAAGAAGGCCGCAACGCCCTGCTCGCCGCCACGCAAACCGCGTTGGCATTGCACAGTATTGCTCCGCATAGTGCGGGAGCTTCGCGCGTCAACGTCGGTGTTTTACAGGCTGGCAGTGGGCGCAATGTGGTGCCTGCGCAAGCGTTGCTGAAAGTGGAAACGCGTGGCGAAACCAACGTGATTAACGACTACGTGTTTGAACGCTCGCAAGAGATTATTCAGGGTATCGCGACGATGTACGGCATCAAAGCAGAGGTGCGTTTGATGGGTGCTGCGACCAACAGCGTGCCGTCGCCAGAATGGGTTGAGTTTATCCATCAACAAGCGCTTGAAGTGAATGGCGTCAGCGAAGTTGTCGATACCGTGAAAGGTGCGGCGGGTTCTGAGGATGCAACATTAATGATGGCGCGGGTGCAGGAACAAGGCGGGAAAGCGTCATATATGGTATTCGGCACCGAATTGAGCGCCGGACACCATAACGAGAAGTTCGATTTTGACGAGCAAGTGATGGAAATTGCCGTGGCTACCCTGGCGCGCCTGGCACTTAATTTCCCCTGGCAGCGAGGTGTGTGATGAGCGCAATTTACCAGTTTGTTGATGACGTAATTGAAGCCAAACGCGGCGAGTTTACTGCAATTGCCGATGATATCTGGGATCATCCGGAAACCCGTTTTGAAGAGCACTGGTCTGCTGAACGCCTGGCCTGCGCCCTGGAAGCAGAAGGTTTTCGCGTCGAGCGCAACGCGGGCAATATCGAAACCGCATTCGTTGCCAGTTTCGGTTCCGGAAAACCGGTTATCGCGCTGCTCGGCGAATACGATGCCCTCGCCGGTTTAAGCCAGTGTTCAGGGGAAACCGCGCCAAATCCATTGGCTGAAGGTGCTAACGGCCATGGTTGCGGCCACAATTTGCTGGGAACCGCGGCGTTTGCCGCAGCGGTAGCTGTAAAACAGTGGCTTGAACAATACGACGGTAGCGGAACGGTGCGTTTTTATGGCTGCCCTGGCGAAGAAGGCGGTTCCGGAAAAACCTTTATGGTGCGCGAGGGGCTGTTTGATGATGTCGACGCTGCGGTCACCTGGCATCCTGAAGCTTACGCGGGCATGTTTAGCACCAGTTCGCTGGCGAATATTCAGGTGGCATATCGCTTCCAGGGTATTGCTGCCCATGCCGCTAACTCGCCACATTTGGGGCGTAGCGCACTGGATGCCGTGACGCTAATGACCACGGGCACTAATTTCCTCAATGAGCACATTATTGAAAAGGCGCGCGTGCATTACGCCATCACCAATGCCGGTGGGATTTCGCCCAACGTGGTGCAGGCGCAAGCCGAAGTGCTGTATTTGATTCGTGCACCGGAAATGGCACAGGCGCAGCATATTTTTGAGCGCATCAATAAAATTGCTGAAGGTGCCGCGCTGATGACCGAAACCACAGTGAATGTGCGTTTTGATAAAGCCTGTTCGAATTACCTGCCTAACCGCCAGTTAGAAAACGTGATGTATCAGGCCCTGCAAGCTCTTGGCGTACCTGAATGGAGCGCAGAAGAAATCGCGTTTGCCAGACAAATCCGCGCCACATTGAGCGAAAATGACCTGCAAAACAGCTTAAATAATATTGCTAACACCTCGAATGAAGAGGGAAAAGCGTTTGCTGGTCGCCATCGCGATACGTTGCTGATTGACGAAATTGCGCCGTATGCCGCAAATGACAAAATCCTCCCAGGTTCTACCGATGTGGGTGATGTCAGCTGGAAGGTGCCGGTCGCGCAATGTTTTAGCCCGTGCTTTACCGTCGGCACCCCGCTGCACACCTGGCAACTGGTGAGCCAGGGACGCACGTCGATTGCACACAAAGGGATGCTACACGCCGGCAAAGTGATGGCAGCGACTGCGCTGCAATTGTTCACCCAGCCGCAGACACTGGAAGCTTGCCAAAGTGAGTTGCACGCACAACTCGCTGAACGCCCGTATCAGTGTCCGATTCCGGAAGGCGTGACACCGTCACCTTTAAAATAATGACATAAAACACAACATCGCAACCGATAGAGGCCCGTCTATGAGTCTTTCGTCCCTACCCACGCCCTCCGGCTCTGGCAAGCTGTACGGCCTTGTCGAGAAAATTGGCAATAAAGTCCCGCACCCTTTTTTGCTATTCGTCTATTTGATTGTCATTTTATCGGCGAGTACCGCCGTGCTTTCGGCATTCAATGTCGGGGTGCGTAATCCCGCAGATGGCAGCCTGGTACAGGTCAAAAATTTGTTAAGCGCCGAAGGTGTGCATTGGTTTTTGCCCAATGTGATTAAAAACTTCAGCGGCTTTGCGCCGTTAGGGGCCATTCTGGCCCTGGTATTAGGTGCCGGGCTGGCGGAGCGCGTCGGCCTGTTACCGAGCCTGATGGTGAAGATGGCCTCGCATGTTAGCGCTCGATATGCCAGTTACATGGTGTTGTTTATCGCGTTCTTCAGCCACATTTCATCCGATGCTGCGTTGGTCATCATGCCGCCAATGGGCGCGCTGATTTTCCTCGCCGTGGGTCGCCACCCCATGGCCGGTTTATTGGCGGCGATTGCCGGTGTAGGCTGTGGCTTTACTGCCAATCTGTTAATTGTGACCACAGATGTGCTGCTTTCGGGCATCAGTACCGAAGCCGCTCACACCATCGACCCGCTGATGCACGTGAGCGTGATTGATAACTGGTACTTTATGGCGACATCGGTGATTGTGCCGTCAATTGT
>NZ_JAHWLU010000109.1:0-16588 GCF_022134725.1 Buttiauxella sp. S19-1 | reverse complement strand
ACACGAATCCCTTCATCACACCTATCCATGAAATCAATTAATTAATTGATATATAGAATATATATTTACACGCCCTCTGATTTTCAACCTAAAAAGTTGATGTCTTTCACATAATAAAAAACCAGACAGATTGTTCTTCTCCCCCTGTTCACGGTGTTTATTCTTTGCCCGCTACGGCGTTGATGTCGTCCGCAGGCAAGCGCCTGAAGCCAATCAATTTTCAGTTCATGTAAACAGAAGGATTTGTATATGACCGGTAAACCCGCGGCACGGATGGGTGACATGACGGCAACAGCCGCGCTGGAATTGGGATCAGGACCGAGTTTTAATGACTCGTTCATACGAACGAAATATGCCAATCATAAAAAAGGCCACTCAATAGAGCGGCCAACCATGTCGAACATTATCCCCTTCCCATTTGAAACTACAGCTTCAACTGCTTAGGGGATTTACTCTTATTTCTTTTACTTACTGAGGCAAAATAGCTTTCAGTGCGTCGCCGATGTCAGCCAGGCTGCGAACGGTTTTCACGCCAGCGGCTTCCAGTGCTGCGAATTTCTCATCCGCGGTACCTTTACCACCTGCAATGATTGCCCCCGCGTGACCCATACGCTTGCCTTTCGGCGCAGTCACACCTGCGATGTAACCAACAACTGGCTTGGTGACATGCTCTTTGATGTAAGCAGCAGCTTCTTCTTCGGCACTACCACCGATCTCACCGATCATCACGATAGCTTCAGTTTTCGGATCTTCCTCGAACATCTTCAGGATATCGATGAAGTTAGATCCAGGGATTGGGTCACCGCCGATGCCCACACAAGTGGACTGGCCCAGACCGATATCGGTAGTCTGTTTAACCGCTTCATAAGTCAGCGTACCAGAGCGGGAAACGATGCCCACTTTGCCTGGCAGATGGATGTGACCTGGCATGATACCGATTTTGCACTCGCCTGGGGTGATAACGCCTGGGCAGTTTGGCCCAATCATGCGCACGCCTGCTTCGTCCAGTTTCACTTTCACAGTCAGCATATCCAGCGTCGGGATGCCTTCGGTGATGGTGATAATCAGCTTAATGCCTGCATCGATAGCTTCCAGAATGGAGTCTTTGCAGAACGGAGCTGGAACGTAGATTACCGTTGCAGTTGCACCAGTAGCTTCTACTGCTTCGCGTACGGTGTTAAATACTGGCAGACCCAGATGCTCGGTGCCGCCTTTACCTGGCGTTACACCGCCAACCATTTGCGTACCGTATGCAATCGCCTGCTCGGAGTGGAAAGTCCCCTGGCTGCCGGTGAAACCCTGGCAAATCACCTTGGTGTTTTTATCGATCAAAATGGACATTATTTCCCCTCCACGGCAGCAACAACCTGCTGTGCTGCATCCGTCAGACTTTTCGCTGCAATAATATTCAGGCCACTATCTGCCAGTTTCTTCGCACCCAGTTCCGCATTGTTACCTTCCAGACGTACTACCACTGGAACGTTAACACCCACTTCTGCAACCGCGCCGATGATGCCGTCTGCGATCAGGTCGCAACGCACGATACCGCCGAAGATGTTAACCAGAACGGCTTTCACTTTGTCGTCAGACAGAATGATTTTGAATGCTTCGGTTACGCGCTCTTTCGTTGCGCCGCCGCCAACGTCCAGGAAGTTAGCTGGTTCGCCGCCGTGCAGTTTAACGATGTCCATGGTGCCCATTGCCAGGCCTGCACCGTTAACCATGCAACCGATGTTGCCATCAAGCGCAACGTAGTTCAGTTCCCACTGTGCAGCCTGAGATTCACGTGCATCTTCCTGGCTTGGGTCACGCATTTCACGCAGCTCTGGCTGGCGGAACAGTGCGTTGCCATCGGCACCCAGCTTGCCATCAAGACAAATCAGGTCACCCTGCCTGGTGATAACCAGCGGGTTGATTTCGATCAGCGCCAGGTCGCGCTCAAGGAAGATGTTCGCCAGACCCATAAAGATCTTGGTGAACTGCTGAACCTGTTTACCTTCCAGACCCAGTTTGAACGCCAGTTCACGGCCCTGGTAAGGCATTGGGCCTGCCAGCGGATCCAGTGCAACTTTGTGGATCAGGTGCGGGGTTTCTTCCGCAACTTTCTCAATTTCAACGCCACCTTCGGTGGACGCCATAAACACTACGCGACGGGAACTACGATCAACCACCGCGCCAAGATACAGTTCTTTATCAATGTCAGTTGCAGCTTCAACCAGAATCTGGTGAACCGGCTGGCCGCCTGCATCTGTTTGATAGGTCACCAGGCGTTTGCCCAGCCAGTGTTCAGCAAAAGTACGGATGTCTTCTTTGCTGTTAACCACTTTCACGCCACCCGCTTTACCGCGGCCACCAGCATGAACCTGACATTTTACTACCCACGGGCCTGCACCAATTTTGGATGCCGCTTCTTCCGCTTCACGCGGTGTGTTACAGGCGTAACCGACTGGAGCCGGTAGGCCATATCGAGCAAACAACTGTTTCGCCTGATACTCGTGTAAGTTCATGAGTTCTATCCATCCTTCATAAAAACATGTAGGTCAGTTGTCGCAATTCTCATCGGATGACGCTTCGCTTATCCGACCTACAAGGCAGGTGATAATTGTAGGCCCGGTAGCTTTAACTACCGGGCGTAGGGTACTAAACGTCCAGCAGCAGACGAGTTGGGTCTTCCAGCAGCTCTTTAATTGCCACCAGGTAGCCCACAGACTCGCGGCCATCGATCAGACGGTGATCGTAAGACAGTGCCAGATACATCATTGGCAGGATCTCAACTTTACCGTCGACCGCCATTGGTCGGTCTTTAATAGCGTGCATGCCGAGGATCGCGCTCTGCGGCGGGTTGATGATCGGCGTAGACATCAGTGAACCAAACACACCACCGTTGGTGATGGTGAAGTTACCGCCGGTCAAATCTTCCACGGTCAGCTTGCCGTCACGGCCTTTAACAGCCAGTTCTTTAATACGTTTTTCGATGTCAGCCATACCCAGGGTATCAACATCACGCAGTACTGGCGTTACCAGACCACGCGGTGTGGAAACCGCGATGCTCACGTCGAAATAGTTGTGGTAAACCACGTCTTCGCCATCGATAGAAGCGTTAACTTCTGGGTAGCGTTTCAGTGCTTCAACCACCGCTTTGATGTAGAAGGACATGAAGCCCAGACGTACACCGTGGCGTTTTTCGAAAGATTCACCGTACTGCTTACGCAGTTCCATGATTGGCTTCATGTTCACTTCGTTAAACGTGGTGAGCATGGCGGTGGAGTTTTTCGCTTCCAGCAGACGCTCAGCAACACGCTTACGCAGGCGAGTCATCGGCACGCGTTTTTCGCTGCGGCCAGCCAGTGGAGCAACCGGTGCTTTAGTTTCTGCCGCCGCTTTAGCTTGAGCAGGTTGAGCTGATTTCGCCTGAGTCAGATGTTTATCAACATCTTCACGGGTGATACGACCACCGACACCGCTACCTTTAATGGCATTAGCGTCCAGAGAATGCTCGGCAATCAGGCGGCGAATCGCCGGGCTGAGTGCGTCATTGCTCTGCTCTTCCAAAGAAGCCTGCTGGCGCTGTGCCGGAGTAGACTCTTTGGTTTCAGCTTTCGCAGAAGTCTCTTTACCAGAGCTGTTGCCTTCACGCAGGCGGCCGAGGATTTGACGAGAGGTTACGGTTGTCCCTTCATCTTCCAGTACAGCATCCAGAACACCATCTGCAGACGCCGGTACTTCCAGTACCACTTTGTCAGTTTCGATTTCTACCAGCACTTCGTCACGGGTAACGGTGTCACCCGGTTTTTTATGCCAGGTTGCAACTGTCGCATCGGCAACGGACTCAGGCAGGTCAGGAACTAGAATATCTACGCTACTCATTTTTTATCCTTTAATTAATCGACGTTCAGCGCGTCATTAACCAGATCTTGCTGCTGTTTCTGGTGAACGGACAAGTACCCTACCGCAGGTGATGCGGAGGCTGGGCGACCTGCATAACGCAGGGCTGATCCAAATGGAACGACTTCACGGAAATGATGCTGGCTGCAGTACCATGCGCCCTGGTTAAGCGGCTCTTCCTGGCACCAGACAAAATCATGTACGTGAGCAAATGGTTTCAATGCTTCCTGCACCGCCTGGTGCGGGAATGGATACAACTGTTCGATGCGCACAATTGCGACATCTTTTTGATCATTCTTACGACGCTGTTCCAGCAAATCGTAATAAACCTTACCAGAACACATGACTACGCGTTTCACGCCTGCCGGGTCCAGCTCGTCAACTTCGCCAATCGCTGGCAGGAAGCTGCCGTTAGCCAGTTCATCCATAGTGGAAACGGCCAGTGGGTGGCGCAGTAAAGATTTCGGTGACATGACGACCAGAGGACGACGCATCCCGCGCAGCGCCTGACGACGCAGCATGTGGTAAACCTGCGCTGGAGTAGAGGGCACGCAAACCTGCATGTTTTGCTCTGCACACAGTTGGAGATAACGCTCAAGACGTGCGGATGAGTGTTCCGGGCCCTGGCCTTCGTAACCGTGCGGCAGCAACATCACCAGGCCACACATACGGCCCCATTTCTGCTCGCCAGAACTAATGAACTGGTCGATAACAACCTGAGCACCGTTAGCGAAGTCGCCAAACTGAGCTTCCCAGATAGTCAGCGTACGTGGTTCCGCCGTGGCATAACCGTATTCAAACGCCAGTACTGCTTCTTCAGACAGGACGGAGTCCCAAACTTTGAACTGGCCCTGGCTGTTGTGAACGTGTTGCAGTGGAGTGTAAGTCGAACCGTTAGTCTGGTTGTGAATCACAGCGTGACGGTGGAAGAAGGTTCCACGGCCAACGTCTTCGCCAGACAGACGCACAGAAACACCTTCATCAACCAGGGTTGCATACGCCAGATTCTCAGCTGCACCCCAGTCGAATTTCTTGGCGCCGTTCGCCATTTCCATGCGATCGCTGTAGATTTTCGCCACACGTGACTGCATTTCCACGGTTTCAGGCGCGCTGCTAATACGCTTAGCCAGCTCCTGTAACCGCTTCATTTCTACCTTGTTCGGATAGCTCTCATCCCACTCGTGGTTGAGGTATGGCGACCAGGTAAAGGAATGCATGTTCATTGGGCGATATTCTTTCACCACACATTCACCAGCATCCAGCGCGTCACGGTACAGATTCACCATTTCGGTAGCATCTTCTAACGTGGCCAGCTTTTGCTGCTCAAGACGGTCAGCGTAAATCTTACGTGGCGTCGGGTGTTTCTTAATTTTCTGGTACATCACTGGCTGAGTGGCACTTGGCTCATCAGCTTCGTTATGACCATGGCGACGGTAGCAAACCAGGTCGATAAACACGTCGCGCTTAAAGGTGTTACGGAAATCCAGTGCCAGACGGGTGACAAACGCCACCGCTTCAGGGTCATCAGCATTCACGTGGAAAATCGGTGCCATCACCATCTTACCGATATCGGTACAGTACGGTGTAGAACGCGCATCCAGCGGGTTGGACGTGGTGAAACCAATCTGGTTGTTGATAACGATGCGAACAGTACCGCCCACTTCGTAACCACGCGCTTTGGACATGTTCAGGGTTTCCTGAACTACGCCCTGCCCGGCTACCGCTGCGTCACCGTGAATGGTGATTGGCAGAACCTGATTAATACCTGGTTTTTCCAGACGATCCAGACGCGCACGCACCGAACCGATAACCACAGGGCTGACGATTTCAAGGTGCGATGGGTTAAACGCCAGCGCCAGGTGAACCAGGCCACCTTCGGTTTCAACGTCAGATGAGAAGCCCATGTGGTACTTCACATCACCGGTGCCGAGGTGCTCTTTATGTTTACCCGCGAACTCGTCGAACAGTTCCTGTGGTTTTTTACCCAGCACGTTGATCAGCACGTTCAGGCGGCCACGGTGTGCCATGCCCAGAACCACTTCACGTGTGCCGCTCTTACCCGCATGGCGGATCATCTCTTTGAGCATTGGCACCAGTGCGTCACCGCCTTCCAGCGAGAAGCGTTTAGCTCCTGGGAATTTCGCGCCCAGGTAACGCTCAAGGCCTTCTGCTGCGGTCAGTTCGCTCAGGAAGCGTTTTTTCTCTTCAACAGTAAATGTTGAGTGACCGACAACCGATTCAATACGCTGCTGAATCCAGCGTTTCTCTTCGGTGCTGGTGATGTGCATATATTCCGCACCGATTGAACCGCCGTAAGTCTGTTCGAGCGCATCAATCAGGTCAGCCAGCTTCATGGTTTCTTTGCCGCTGGCAAAAGAACCCACGTTGAAGGTTTCCTGAAGATCAGCATCAGTCAGATTATGGAAGGCTGGGTCCAGATCGGGAACCGCGTCCTGCTTCCACAGGCCAAGCGGGTCAAGATTTGCAGCTTGATGCCCGCGGAAACGCCAGGCGTTGATCAGCTGCAACACTTTGACTTGCTTAACGTCAGTGTCAGGGTCGGTAATTGCGGTGGAATAACGTGAGGCATCCTTCGCCAGACGACGGAAATAATCACGTGTTTTGGAATGGAATTGATCCGGTCTGGCCCCGGTTCCAGGTAATTGCTGGAACATTGAGCGCCAGTGCGCATCAACAGAGTCAGGATCGGTTAAGAAGTCTTCATAGAGCTGCTCTATCCAGGACTGGTTTGCACCTGCCAGGTAAGAGGAATCCAGCCAGGCTTTCATTTCGCCGTTCTGCATCGTGATCCCTTAAGCATTTATATGCTTATTTCGCCGTGAATAACTATTACGTACAGAATACAGAAGTTGTACGCATTACCGGGGTTCACAACAACGAGCCATTAACTTGTCAGGCAGCTCGCGAAGGAACCTTTAAAAACTGTCGCAACAGGGCAGTTTTTAAAGATTTCCTGCATTTTTATTACTCCCTCTCCCTCAGGGAGAGGGTCGGGGTGAAGGCTGTGTTCAGCATCGATTGCCCTCACCCTAACCCTCTCCCCCAGGAGAGGGGACTATCATGCGCTTCTTTGCAGCAACATCGACTTAATGTGGCCGATGGCTTTCGTCGGGTTCAGCCCCTTAGGACAAACACTGACGCAGTTCATGATGCCATGACAGCGGAATACGCTGAAAGCATCACTGATACCGTCAAGACGACTGGCGGTTTCAGTATCACGGCTATCGATCAGGAAACGATATGCCGCCAGTAAACCTGCAGGCCCGATGAACTTATCTGGGTTCCACCAGAAGGACGGACAGGAAGTCGAGCAACATGCGCAAAGAATACACTCGTACAGGCCGTCCAGTTTTTCACGCTGCTCAGGTGACTGTAAATGCTCACGAGCAGGTGGATTTTGTCCATTATTCAACAGGTAAGGCTTAATCTTCTCATATTGAGCATAGAATTGTCCCATGTCCACCACCAGATCTCTCACAACTGGCAATCCAGGTAGTGGCCGGATCACAATCTTTTGCTTTCCATTACCTAATGCGGAGATTGGGGTGATACAGGCCAGACCATTTTTGCCATTCATGTTCACACCATCGGAGCCACAAACCCCTTCACGGCATGAACGACGAAACGACAACGACGGATCTTTTTCTTTCAACTGCATCAGCGCGTCAAGCAACATCATGTCGCGCCCTTCTTCCCCTTCCAGGGTGTACTCCTGCATACGCGGAGCATCGTCAACATCCGGGTTGTAGCGATAAATAGAGAATTCGAGTTTCATCACTTTGCTCCGCTATTAATAAGTACGCACTTTCGGCGGGAATGCCGGACGCAGTTTCGGTTGCATGTTGACCTCACGGCGCGTCATGCTTTCCGACTCAGGCAAATACAAGCTGTGGCACAGCCAGTTCGCATCGTCACGGTCCGGATAGTCGAAGCGGCTATGTGCGCCACGGCTTTCGGTGCGGAAGTTAGCGGAAACAGCGGTAGCAAAAGCGGTTTCCATCAGGTTATCCAGCTCCAGGCACTCAACACGCTGGGTGTTGAACTCGCTTGAAGTGTCATCCAGACGGGCATTTTTCAGGCGTTCGCGGATGAGTTTCAGTTGCTCAAGGCCTTTCGCCATCGCATCACCTTCACGGAATACCGAGAAGTTATGCTGCATACATTCCTGAAGCGCTTTGCGGATTTGCACGGGATCTTCACCGTCACGGTTGTTGTTCCAGCGGTTCAGGCGTTCCAGAGCGACATTAATTTCGTCTTCGCTGGCATCACGCAGTTCGCCTTGCTCAGCGATACACTCCAGCAGATGCAGACCAGCTGCACGACCAAACACCACCAGATCCAGCAGCGAGTTACCGCCCAGACGGTTAGCACCGTGAACCGATACGCAGGCAATTTCACCTACCGCAAACAGGCCCGGAATGACGACGTCTTCGCCCTGCTCGTTCACCGTCAGTGCCTGACCAGTCACTTTGGTTGGAACGCCGCCCATCATGTAGTGGCAAGTTGGGATAACCGGAATCGGTTCTTTAACCGGGTCAACGTGTGCAAAGGTACGCGAAAGCTCAAGGATACCCGGCAGACGAGATTCCAGAACTTCTTTACCCAGGTGGTCGAGTTTCAGTTTAGCGTGTGGACCCCATGGGCCATCGCAACCGCGACCTTCACGGATTTCAATCATGATGGAACGCGCAACAACGTCACGGCCCGCCAGGTCTTTGGCGTTTGGCGCATAACGCTCCATGAAACGCTCGCCGTGTTTGTTCAGCAGATAACCGCCTTCACCACGGCAACCTTCTGTGACCAGTACACCTGCGCCAGCAATGCCGGTTGGGTGGAACTGCCACATTTCCATATCTTGTACTGGCACGCCTGCACGCAGCGCCATGCCAACACCGTCACCGGTATTAATGTGCGCGTTAGTGGTGGACTGATAAATACGGCCCGCACCACCGGTTGCCAGAATGGTCGCTTTCGCTTTGAAGTACACCACTTCGCCGGTTTCGATACACAGCGCGGTAGTACCGACCACAGCGCCATCGGCGTTTTTCACCAGATCAAGCGCATACCATTCGGAGAAGATCGTGGTTTTGTTTTTCAGGTTTTGTTGATACAGCGTGTGCAACAGTGCGTGACCGGTACGGTCAGCCGCAGCCGCTGTACGTGCCGCTTGCTCGCCGCCGAAGTTTTTCGACTGGCCACCAAACGGACGCTGGTAAATAGTGCCATCATCAAGACGGGAGAACGGCAGACCCATGTGCTCCAGTTCCAGAATCGCTTCCGGACCGGTTTTGCACATATATTCAATGGCGTCCTGGTCACCGATGTAATCGGAACCTTTTACCGTGTCATACATATGCCATTCCCAGTTGTCTTCGTGGGTATTACCTAGTGCTACGGTAATACCACCCTGCGCAGACACGGTATGGGAACGGGTTGGGAAAACTTTGGACAGTAAGGCGCAAGTCTGGCCTGACTGGGAGATTTGCAATGCGGCGCGCATACCTGCACCACCCGCACCGACAACAACTGCATCAAACTCTCTGACCGGTAACTTCATTACACACCCCACACCACAACGAATCCATAAATGACGTAAACCAACAGTGCAACAACAATCAGCAGTTGCAGCCCAAGGCGAATCGCCACTGGTTTAACGTAGTCGGTCAACACCTGCCACATGCCAATCCAGGCATGGATCAAAATCGAGAACAATGTCAGCAGGGTGAACACTTTGGTGAAGGCGGAGCCGAAGAAGCCACTCCAGACCTCGTAGGTTAAATCGCCAGCGGTGGCGAAGAACCCAATCATATAAATGATGTACAGGGTGATTACGATGGCGGATGCACGAACCAGAATATAGTCATGCACACCATTGCGACCCAATGCGGAGGCATTGCTTACCATACGAGGACTCCTGCGAGAAGTGAAAGCACGACAGTAATAACAAAGGAAATCATCGCGGATCGTTTGCCCGCTATCAGGGTTTCTTCCAGCAAACCGGTGTCCATCATGATGTGGCGAATACCCACAACAACGTGATAAGCCAGTGCTGTGAGGATGCCCCACATAATGAATTTAACAAAGAAGCTGCCCATTATTGCTGACGCAACAAGGAAGCCTTCTGGAGACGAGAGTGACTGGCCTAACAACCACAGTAGGATGCCTACAGCCACAAAGGTGATCACGCCGGATACACGATGGAGGATGGAAGCGATTGCAGTGACGGGGAACCTCATTGTAGTGAGATCGAGGTTTACAGGTCTTTCTTTTTTCGCATTTTTTATCATGAATAGCGCCCACATGCTGTTCTTATTGTTTCCTTCCTCCGGGTCTGCAGGCGGGGTCAGACAGCGTGAACTTTCTATAACTGTGCGTCATGCAAAAACAGCTACATCCAGATGCCAAAAAACTGGCTACAACGCTGGGTGGCTCCCGGTGGCAGGGTATTCCGGAGACCTGGCGGCAGTATAGGCGCTTCACAAATTCATTACAATTAACCTACATATAGTTTGAAGGGTTTTAGTCGGAACAGTGAGCAGGATCACGATAACAACATTATTTTAAATTTTAATCATCTGATTTGACAAAAGTTAAACATTATTGTTACAAACGGAGCCAGAAAAGCCGTATAATTCGTAAAAGTTATAGGGTCAGCCTTTCACCTGATAATAAGTTATGTAACAGTGTGTCAGTCTTGACCCAGTCAATTAGGACGGTTATTAGTGGTATACAGGTTTGAATGATATGGACTGCTAACACCTTGATTTGCTGATTTTTCGCCTGCGTGGCATATGTTACCTGCAAGCGCCCATCGCTCTGTACCCTGGCAGTACACAATCAAAACAGAGCCACGAGCGAACAAAAAACGGGTAACGAACACGATGTGTTTGAACGCAAATCAGGTATCCCGCAGTCTGATAAAATGAGGCGCTAAGGAGACCGTAATGGCTGATAAGAAAGCAACTCTCACCTACAACGGTGATGATGCTCTGGAACTGAATGTGCTAAAAGGCACACTCGGCCAGGATGTAATTGATATTCGTAGTCTTGGTTCTAAAGGTGTGTTTACTTTTGACCCGGGTTTCACCTCTACGGCTTCATGTGAGTCAAAAATCACCTTTATCGACGGTGATGAAGGCATCTTGTTGCACCGTGGTTTCCCAATCGATCAGTTGGCAACCCACTCCAATTATCTGGAAGTCTGCTATATCCTGCTGAACGGCGAAAAACCGACTCAGGAACAATACGAAGAATTCAAAACTACCGTTACCCGTCACACCATGATCCACGAACAAATCACCCGTTTGTTCCACGGTTTCCGTCGTGACTCCCATCCGATGGCGGTAATGTGTGGTGTAACCGGCGCGCTGGCTGCGTTTTACCATGACTCCATGGACGTGAATAACCCACGCCACCGTGAGATAGCCGCGTTCCGTCTGCTGTCCAAAATGCCAACGATGGCAGCAATGTGTTACAAATATTCTATTGGCCAGCCGTTCGTTTATCCACGTAACGACCTGTCCTACTCCGGTAACTTCCTGAACATGATGTTCTCCACGCCGTGCGAGAAATACGAAGTTAACCCGATTCTTGAGCGCGCAATGGACCGTATTCTGATCCTGCACGCCGACCACGAGCAAAACGCCTCTACTTCTACCGTCCGTACCGCAGGCTCTTCTGGCGCTAACCCGTTCGCCTGTATTGCTGCCGGTATCGCATCCCTGTGGGGGCCAGCACACGGTGGTGCTAACGAAGCTGCACTGAAAATGCTCGAAGAAATCAGCAGCGTTGAGCACATTCCAGAATTCATCCGTCGCGCGAAAGACAAAAATGACTCTTTCCGCCTGATGGGCTTTGGTCACCGCGTGTACAAAAACTACGACCCGCGTGCCACTGTAATGCGTGAGACCTGCCATGAAGTTCTCAAAGAGCTGAATCTGAAAGATAACAGCCTGCTGGAAGTGGCGATGGAGCTTGAGCATATCGCGCTTAACGACCCGTACTTCATCGAGAAGAAACTCTACCCGAACGTGGACTTCTACTCAGGCATTATCTTGAAAGCAATGGGTATTCCATCGTCCATGTTTACCGTTATCTTCGCGATGGCGCGTACCGTTGGCTGGATTGCTCACTGGAACGAAATGCATGATGACGGCATTAAAATTGCCCGCCCACGTCAGTTGTATACTGGCTACGCGCAGCGTGATTTCGAATCTGATTTGAAAAAATAAGTTCGATGCTGGAAACAAAAACGCGCCAATCGGCGCGTTTTTTTATGCTTAAAACTGCTGGCATCCCCATGTTTTACATGGGCTTTGTCTTTTCGGAGCGGGGAATTGGCCTGCATTATACCTGCGGCGTTTCCGGCGTTACTACTGGCGCAGCAGGTGCTTCAGCTTGCGCCGGTTCGGCAGTGACTGGGGCTTCAATTTGCTGCGGCATAACCGGAACGGGTTCTGCGGGAATCGATTCTGACTTCGGTTGCGGAACCGGGGTTGCGGCACGGACGATAAATATCGGTTTGCCGTTCGTAACAGAATAGGTCACATGGCTGATAACATCGCGCGATGACGACACTTCGACAGGTGCTATGGTCACACGGCCAATCAGCGTACGAGCATAGCCGCCGACTTTGTGTTTGCCCTCTGGAAGTTGTACCTCAAGGCTCTCACCCGTCCCCAGCACACCGGCATCCTTGTTATCAATGGTCACGTGTATAGCGGTGCCATCGTCGGTTTTTGTCGGGATATGCGTCACGGTCACCCGCGACGAACCGAAATCAAATGCTGGCGCCGGGTCGGTGCTTTTCGATTTTGCACACCCTGTCAGGGCTAAAACGGCTGCCACGGCAGCAATGGCGAAACGATAACTCATAGTGCAACATCTTCCTTTAAGACTTTTTTGTGATCTGCATCTCAATATACTCGATTTCCGCCCTATGAAATAAACGCAATCTTCAGGATTCTCTAATGCTGGCAGCCAGGGCACCAATAAAACGGCCTCGAAGAGAGCATCGTTTTCTCGATTACCCCACCGCAGCGCCCGCATTTCTCCCCTGCCCGATGAAAAACCTTGAAGCTGAAAATCGCCCCATGGTGTTTGTTTTCATCCACAGTGCCACGCGTGTTGTATGAAAACCGTGGAATATCCAGCAGCGCGTAAGACAGTTTTTCGAGTTGTTCAGGGGTTAAATCCTGTGCTTTGTGATGTGCCAGTAACCCGACGGCCCAGAGAATTTCAACCCGCAGGTAGTTTCCCAAACCCGCCAGAAAAGCCTGGTCCAACAGAAGACCACTAAACTGCCGCTTACGAAAGCGTGCCGACAATAAACGATCTTTTACCTGCTGTGGCGTCAGCGTCATATCAAGCACATCCAGCCCCACACGCAGCAAGAAAGGATGGTTCGATAGCTGATTTGCATCGAGCATTTCGATATCTGACGCGCTGTAGAGCAGAATGGCTTTATCCGCAGTCTGTAATTTCACGCGTAAGATTCGTGTGGTTTGCGGCATTTCACCGGCATTAACCACGCGCCATACCCCATAAAGCTGATTGTGGCTGTACAGGGTTAAGCCACTGGAAAAGTGTGTCAATAAAGCTTTGCCGCGCGTTTCTATCCGCGCGACTTTTTGACCAACCAACTCAGTTTCAAACGCCTTCAGTTCCGGAAACGCAAACCAGGCACCCGTTAACGGTTTGCCTAAAACGGCGTCCTCGAGTTTATCTGCTGCGCGCCGGATTTCTGGGCCTTCTGGCATCACATCATCCTTAATAATCAGTCTTCGTTATTCAGCCGCCAGGCCAACTGTTCAAGATAGATTTGCTGTTCGCGTCGTGCTTTGAGCGCCTCTTCCAGAGTGCAGTGCACAAAATGGATCGGTTCACCAAGCCGTAATTGTGCCAGATTAAACATATCCGCTTCGATAACGCAGGCAATCCTTGGATAGCCACCTGTGGTCTGCGCATCATTCATCAATACGATGGGCTGACCGTTATGGGGGACTTGAACCACTCCCGGCAACAGCCCGTGTGACAGCAATTCGCGGTCGGTGGTGCGCTCCAGACGCTGCCCCTGCAAGCGATAACCCATCCGGTTACTTTGCGGGCTTAGCTGCCACGGTAAACGCCAGAACGCATCCTGCGAGGTTTGCGTAAACTCTTGATATTCCGGCCCTTCCAGTGCGCGTATGCGGTTTCCCCACAGCAGTTGCTTCACCCCACGCGCTTCGCGGAAATGCCGCGTTGCAGGCAGCTGTGGGATTTCATCGCCATCTTTAATTAACCGCCCTTCCAGACCGCCAACCTGTGCTTTCAAATCGGTGCTGTAAGAACCCAGCACTTCAGGAATATCTAACCCGCCCGCCACAGCAAGATAGCTTCGCATCCCACGTTCCGGTGCTTTCAGGCGCAGTTGTTGGCCTGCTTTCACTGCCAGGCGCCAGCCTGTCCACACGGCATGACCGTCCAGCTCTGCGTGACAGCCCGCCCCGGTTAAGGCAAACCAACCATCCTGAGTGAACTCAATGACACAATTGCCCAGGGTGATTTCTAGCGCCGCACTTTCTGGTGCATTACCCACCAGTAAATTCGCCATTTGCAGTGCCGGTGCATCCAACGCACCACAACGGCTCACGCCCAATTGCCGATAACCATAACGTCCGGTGTCCTGCACCGACATGTGCATTCCTGCACGAATTATTTTCAGCACACACCCTCCTTTTGAGGCACGAAGCGTACGGTATCACCCGGCGTTAACAACGTTGGCATTTCAGCTGTCGGATTGAATAACTGCACCGGGGTCTGGCCGATAAGCTGCCATCCACCCGGTGTCGCGAGCGGATAAATCCCTGTCTGGCTGCCACCAATCCCCACCGAACCGGCAGGAACCATCAAACGCGGTTCAGCACGACGCGGAGTCTCAAGCTTTTGTGCCAGACCGCCGAGATAGGCGAAACCAGGCTGGAAGCCAAGGAAGTAGACGATGTAGTCAACCGAGGAGTGCAACTCCACAACCTGACGCGGCGATAATCCACAATGCCCGGCCACTTCGTCGAGATCGGGGCCGAAACTGCCGCCATAAATCACCGGGATCTCAATGCGCCTGGATTCCGGTACCATCGCCTCACTCTCTTCCCACCAGCGCTGAATCCGCTCAATGCCATCCAGTGCCAGGCTTTGTGGTTCACGCAGAACCACAGTGATGTTGTTCATCCCAGGAATCACTTCCGAAACCGCTGGTGATTCCAATAGTCGTTGAGTTAATCCCCAGATGCGTTGCTGACTTTCTAGCGATAAAGGGGGTTCCAGCTCAAGAACCACTGCGCTTTCGCCTAACAGATAACACCGTGCTCTTTGCACTTTTGCTCCTTGGTTTGGCGCTATGCCGGATTAGGGATATCGATAAAGGTTACGTCCAAATCTGTTTCGCTATTCAGCCAGTCACTCAGTGCCTGAATGCCGCCGCGTTCAGTGGCGTGATGCCCGGCCGCATAGAAATGCAGCCCTTGTTCGCGTGCCGAATGGATCGTTTGTTCGGACACTTCGCCAGTGATAAACGCATCAACACCGAAACGAGCCGCACTATCGATAAAGCTTTGCCCACCACCAGTACACCAGGCGACACGGCGAATTTGCTCAGGACCGGTATCACCGCTCCACAGCGGTGTACGCCCAAGGCGCATCTCAATCCATGATGCCAGTTCGACACCGGAAAGCGGCGTCGGAAACTCACCCCACGGCACCAGCGGCTCAACCTCACCTTTGGTTTCAATCCCCAGCAGCGCCCCGAGTTGCGCGTTGTTGCCAAGCTGTGGATGAGCATCGAGCGGCAAATGCCAGCCGTAGAGATTGATGTCGTGACTCAGCAACGCTTTCAGGCGATTGCGCTTCATGCCACGAATTACCGGTGACTCGCCTTTCCAGAAGTAACCGTGGTGAACAATCACCGCATCCGCTTGCTGGCGTATCGCTTCATCTATCAAGGCCTGACTTGCCGTCACGCCAGTGATAATTTTGCGCACTTCTTCGCGCCCTTCAACCTGCAAACCATTTGGCGCATAGTCGCTGATTGCGGCGCTGTTGAGTTTCTCGTTAATCAGGCGTTCCAGTTCGCTATTTTTCATTTTCTTTCTCTCAAGATTTACGCGCCGCTTCATAAGCCGCGAGTGTCGTTATACGTGCTTGTTTATGGTCAACAATGGGACGGGGATAGTCCAGCGTCAGTGACTGCTTCTCGGCCCAAACCCATGGGGTATGAATGTGTTTATCAGGCACCCTACTCAGTTCTGGCAACCACTGGCGGATAAATTCACCTTTCCCATCGAATCGCTCGCCTTGGGTGGTCGGGTTAAAGATACGAAAATAGGGTGCGGCATCAGTCCCCGTCGAGGCAGCCCACTGCCAGCCACCGTTGTTTGCGGCCAGATCGCCATCAATCAGTTGTGACATAAAGTAGCGTTCACCCTGCCGCCAGTCGACCAATAAATCTTTGACCAGAAAACTGGCCACCACCATTCGTAAGCGGTTGTGCATCCAGCCCGTGGAGCTCAACTGCCGCATCGCCGCATCGACAATTGGAAAACCGGTTCTGCCTTGCTGCCAGGCAACAAACTGAGCGTCATCTTGTCGCCAGGTGACGTTGTCTGTCCATGAGATAAACGGCTGATGACGGCAAAGTTTTGGG